>NZ_JBFBJY010000053.1:0-59005 GCF_040702125.1 Kitasatospora sp. NPDC085895
TGGTGTCCGACTCCCTTCACGAACCGTGGCTGCGCGGCATCGCCTTCAACCCGACGGCGCCCTCCGAGGTGCTGGTACGCCTGCTGGATCGAGCGCTCCGGTGCGCCGCCCCTCGCGGCGTTCCGCGGAGCTCCCCCCGGAAGAGCCGTCGGCCCGGTGTCCCGCGGCGGCCGATCATGTGGCAGGATGCTCGCTCACGACACCCCCTCCTTCGCGCCCCGGGCCTGTCCGTGCCGGGCGCAGCGACCGGGGGAGAGGTCTGTCCGGCGGGCGCGGCGAGGTGGGGGGAGACCCCTCGCGGGGACGGCGGGCACCCGGGCCCGGGGGAGCCCTGACAGCGAGCACCAGCAGCGGCCGAGGGCGGAGCAGACCATGACCACGAGCGGCATGACCAGCGGCGGACCGAAGGCACCCGGGCATGCGCGCAGCGGGCTGAAGCACTGGGCACTGGTCGCCGCCGGGTGCGGCGCGGTGGTGGCCGGGGCGCTCGCGGCGGACCCGGCGCAGGGCACGCCGACGCCGGTGCGGCCCACCGCCGAGCCGGTGCCCGCGGCCGCCGCACCCGACCCGGGGAAGGCCGAACTTCCCCTTGACTGCGGGCCCTTCGGGGTGTCCGTGGCACTGCGGGCCAGCGCGACGGTGGACGGGGTGCCCAGCACGGTGGTGGCCGCGCACTGCGCGGCCGGCAACGGCACCCCGCCGGACGGCGTCTACCTGCTCACCAACGGCCCGGACGGCCGGCCGAAGGTCGCCGAGACGCTGCTCGACCCGGTGAAGGACGGCCTCACCGTCACCGCGCTCACGATCCGCAGCGACGGCGCGATCCGCGGCCACGCCCAGGGCTGGTCCTCGGACGACGTGCCGCGCTGCTGCCCCGACCGGGCGGTGGACCTCAGCTGGACGCGGCAGGGCGAGGACTGGGTGCGGGCGCAGAGCGCCGTGCCCGCCGGACAGGTCTGACCGGGCGCCCGGGCGGGCTGACGGGCCGTCCTGCGGGGGCCGGGCTGAGCCGGGCTCAGCCCGGCCGCGCTCACTCGGCGTCGGGGCCGTACACCTCGACCCGGTCGTGCACCCGGCGCACGTGGATGCAGTCGCCGGGGCAGTCCTTGGCGGAGTCCACCACGTCCTGAAGCAGGGTCAGCGGGACGGGCACCGTCTCGCCGGGCTGCTGGCGCAGCTCGTCGTCCTCGCCCTTCACGTAGGCGAGGCCGTCGATGTCCAGCTCGAAGACCTCCGGCGCGTACTGCGCGCAGATGCCGTCGCCCGTGCACAGATCCTGGTCGATCCAGACTTCGAGCTCTTCGCCGGTGGCCGACATGTTCCCTGCCGTTTCTGTCACGGAACGCCCCGCTTTGCGTGGCATTTCCACTCGCACTCCAGAGCCGACCTTACCCCCGCCCTGCTTTGAACCGTTGAGCGGTGGGCACATCCACTACCAGAGGGGACGCAACGCAAGGGCGAAGATCGGACACGCCCGATCCATCTTTCTGATCTAGGGGTTTACAGACCCCTGGCTGCAGGTAGGTTTGGGTCGTCCAGCTCCCCCAGGAGGAGGTGAGGACCGTGGCAGCCCACGATGACG
Source organism: Kitasatospora sp. NPDC085895 (assembly GCF_040702125.1). Taxonomy (NCBI): domain Bacteria; kingdom Bacillati; phylum Actinomycetota; class Actinomycetes; order Kitasatosporales; family Streptomycetaceae; genus Kitasatospora; species Kitasatospora sp. NPDC085895. Next base: position 1,583 of record NZ_JBFBJY010000053.1, read on the forward strand.
ACTACAACCGCAGCGCCGGCCGGCCCGCTCGTGGTTCCGACGAGGCCGCGCAGGTCTCGTACCTCGAGCAGGAGATCGCCGTCCTGCGTCGCAAGCTCGCCGACTCGCCGCGCAACTCGAGAATCCTCGAGGAGCGCATCGTCGAGCTCCAGACCAACCTGGCCGGTGTCACCGCCCAGAACGAGCGGCTCGCCGCCACCCTCCGCGAGGCCCGCGACCAGATCGTGGCTCTCAAGGAGGAGGTCGACCGCCTCGCCCAGCCGCCGGCCGGGTTCGGCACCTTCCTCGAGGCCAACGAGGACGGCACGGTCGACATCTTCACGGGCGGCCGCAAGCTGCGGGTCAACGTGAGCCCCAGCATCGACCCCGAGGAGCTGCGCCGCGGCCAGGAGGTCATGCTCAACGAGGCCCTGAACGTCGTGGACGCGATGGCCTTCGAGAGCATCGGCGACATCGTCACCCTCAAGGAGGTCCTGGAGGACGGCGAGCGCGCCCTGGTGATCGGCCACACCGACGAGGAGCGCGTCGTCCGGCTCGCCGAGCCGCTGCGCGACCTCACCCTGCGGCCCGGCGACGCGCTGCTGCTGGAGGCCCGCTCCGGCTACGTCTACGAGGTGGTCCCGAAGTCCGAGGTCGAGGAGCTGGTCCTCGAAGAGGTCCCGGACATCGACTACCGGCAGATCGGCGGTCTGGGCACCCAGATCGAGCAGATCCGCGACGCGGTCGAGCTGCCCTACCTGCACGCCGACCTCTTCAAGGAGTACGAGCTGCGCCCGCCCAAGGGCGTCCTGCTGTACGGCCCGCCCGGCTGCGGAAAGACGCTGATCGCCAAGGCGGTCGCGAACTCGCTGGCCAAGAAGGTCGCCGAGGTCACCGGCCGGCCCCAGGGCAAGAGCTACTTCCTCAACATCAAGGGCCCCGAGCTGCTCAACAAGTACGTGGGCGAGACCGAGCGGCAGATCCGCCTGGTCTTCCAGCGGGCCCGGGAGAAGGCGAGCGAGGGCACGCCCGTCATCGTCTTCTTCGACGAGATGGAGTCGCTGTTCCGCACCCGCGGCTCCGGCGTCAGCTCGGACGTGGAGAACACCATCGTCCCGCAGCTGCTGGCGGAGATCGACGGCGTGGAGGGCCTCGAGAACGTCATCGTCATCGGCGCCTCCAACCGCGAGGACATGATCGACCCGGCGATCCTGCGGCCCGGCCGCCTGGACGTCAAGATCAAGATCGAGCGGCCGGACGCCGAGGCGGCGAAGGACATCTTCTCCAAGTACCTCAAGGACTCGCTGCCGTTCCACCCGGACGACGTCAAGGAGCACGACGGCTCGGTGCCCGCCACCGTGGGCGCCATGATCCAGTCCGTGGTCGAGCGGATGTACTCGGAGACCGAGGACAACCGCTTCCTCGAGGTCACCTACGCCAACGGCGACAAGGAAGTCCTGTACTTCAAGGACTTCAACTCCGGCGCCATGATCCAGAACATCGTGGACCGGGCGAAGAAGATGGCCATCAAGGACTTCCTCGACCACGGCCAGCGCGGCCTCCGCGTCTCCCACCTGCTCGCCGCCTGCGTGGACGAGTTCAAGGAGAACGAGGACCTGCCCAACACCACCAACCCGGACGACTGGGCCCGGATCTCCGGAAAGAAGGGCGAGCGGATCGTCTTCATCCGCACCCTCGTCACCGGCAAGCAGGGCGCCGAGTCCGGTCGGTCCATCGACACTGTCGCCAACACCGGGCAGTACCTGTAAGGACCGCGAACCCTCCGTCCGGCTGCGGTGCCCACCCGCCCCGCAGCCGGACGGCGCGTCTCACAGGACCACTACGGGCAAGGAGGGCCGCATGACCGTACGCCGCGTGATGGGCATCGAGACCGAGTACGGGATCTCCGTGCCCGGCCACCCGAACGCCAACGCCATGCTCACCTCGTCCCAGATCGTCAACGCCTACGCCGCGGCGATGCACCGGGCCCGCCGGGCCCGCTGGGACTTCGAGGAGGAGAACCCGCTGCGCGACGCCCGCGGCTTCGACCTCGCGCGCGAGGTGGCGGACGCCAGCCAGCTCACCGACGAGGACATCGGCCTCGCCAACGTCATCCTCACCAACGGCGCCCGGTTCTACGTGGACCACGCGCACCCCGAGTACAGCTCGCCCGAGGTGACCAACCCCCGCGACGCGGTCCTCTGGGACAAGGCCGGCGAGCGGATCATGGCCCAGGCGGCCGCCCGCGCCCTGGAGCTGCCCAACGGGCAGAAGATCCACCTGTACAAGAACAACACCGACAACAAGGGCGCCTCCTACGGCACCCACGAGAACTACCTGATGAAGCGGGCGACGCCGTTCGCCGACATCGTCCGCCACCTCACCCCGTTCTTCGTCTCCCGCCAGGTGGTCACCGGCGCCGGCCGGGTCGGGCTCGGCCAGGAGGGCTCCGCGAACGGGTTCCAGATCAGTCAGCGCGCCGACTTCTTCGAGGTCGAGGTGGGCCTGGAGACGACCCTCAAGCGGCCGATCATCAACACCCGCGACGAGCCGCACGCCGACGCCGAGAAGTACCGCCGACTGCACGTGATCATCGGCGACGCCAACCTCTCGGAGATCTCCACCTACCTCAAGCTGGGCACCACCTCGCTGGTGCTGGCGATGATCGAGGACGGCTTCATCGCCGTCGACCTGGCCGTCGACCAGCCCGTGCGCACCCTGCACCGGGTCTCGCACGACCCCGGCCTGACCCACCTCCTCCAGCTGCGCAGCGGCCGCAAGCTCACCGCCGTCCAGCTGCAGATGGAGTACTGCGAGCTGGCCCGCAAGTACGTCGAGGACCGCTGGGGCCAGGACGCCGACGACCAGACCATGGACGTGCTCGCCCGCTGGGAGGACGTGCTCGGCCGGCTGGAGCGCGACCCGATGAGCCTGTCCAGGGAGCTCGACTGGATCGCCAAGCGCGAACTGCTGGAGGGCTACCGCCAGCGCGACGGGCTGGACTGGGACAACCCCCGGCTGCACCTGGTGGACCTGCAGTACAGCGACGTGCGGGCCGACAAGGGCCTCTACAACCGCCTGGTGGCCCGCGGCCGGTTCGAGCGCCTGCTCACCGAGGACGAGGTCACCCGCGCGGTCTCCAAGCCCCCGGAGGACACCCGGGCGTACTTCCGCGGACGCTGCCTGGAGCAGTACGCCGAGCACGTCGCCGCGGCCTCCTGGGACTCGGTGATCTTCGACCTGCCGGGCCGTGACTCGCTGCAGCGGGTGCCCACCATGGAGCCGCTGCGCGGCACCAGGAACCACGTCAAGGAACTCCTGGACCGCTGCCGGACGGCCGAGGATCTGGTTCGTGTACTGTCCGGAGGGTAACTCTTCGATCACCTGGGGTGAAATCCCCGCCGAAGGGGAATCATTCCGGTGAGCGCCGGGCGTTGAACGTAAACCGGGCGCGAATGCCGTACCCGGCGGATAGGGTCTGACCACACAGAGCGAGCGGGGTGAGGGAAATGGCTGGTAAGGACACCGGCGGCGGCCAGCAGCGGGCGAACCGCTCCTCCGAAGAGGTCGAGGAGCAGTCCGCAGAGGCGCAGGCCTCCGACGACCTGAAGGAGCGCCAGGAAAAGCTCAGCGACGACGTCGACGCCGTCCTGGACGAAATCGACGAGGTCCTCGAGTCGAATGCCGAGGATTTCGTCCGCGGATTCGTGCAGAAGGGTGGCGAGTAGGAGGGGGCATTCCCTTCCTGAAACCGCGCCGCGGAGACCGCGCTGCAGGTGTGTCACGGCATGCCTGCAGCGCGCTCTGCTCCCACCGCCCGCAGCGGCGCCGCCGATCGTGTGGATCAAGGGGCGCCGACGCGGGTAGGGTCCGGGCATCAGCTGCTCGACCGACTGCTTGACCGTCAACACGGAAGGAATCGTGTGGAAGCCAACACTGGTGGCACCGGGCGTCTACCGGCCGCCTTCCTGACCCCCGGGTCCTCGTCGTTCATGGACTTCCTCGGCCGCCAGGCGCCGGAGCTGCTGCCCGGCAACCGCCGCCTGCCCGAGGGCGTGCTCGAGGCGCCGCACGGCACCACCATCGTCTCCGCGATCTTCGACGGCGGCGTGGTGATCGCCGGTGACCGCCGCGCGACCATGGGCAACGTGATCGCCCAGCGCGACATCGAGAAGGTCTTCCCGGCCGACGAGTACAGCGCCGTCGGCATCGCCGGCACCGCCGGCCTCGCCGTCGAGATGGTCCGCCTCTTCCAGCTGGAGCTGGAGCACTACGAGAAGATCGAGGGCGCCGTGCTCTCCCTGGAGGGCAAGGCCAACCGGCTCACCACCATGATCCGGTCCAACCTGGCGATGGCCATGCAGGGCCTGGCCGTGGTGCCGATCTTCGCCGGCTACGACCTCGACCTCGGGCGCGGCCGGATCTTCACCTACGACGTCACCGGCGGCCGTTCCGAGGAACGCGGCTTCGCCGCCACCGGCTCCGGCTCGGTCTTCGCCCGCGGCTCGCTGAAGAAGCTCTACCGCGAGGACCTCGGCGGCGAGCAGGCCGCCACCCTCGCGGTGCAGGCGCTCTACGACGCCGCCGACGACGACTCCGCCACCGGCGGCCCCGACCTGGCCCGCGGCATCTTCCCGATCGTCTCGCTGATCACCGAGGACGGCTTCCGCCGGCTCACCGACGACGAGGTGTCGGAGATCGCCGTGTCCGTCACCGCCGGCCGCCGCGAGCACCCCAACGGGCCGCAGGCCCCGCTGCTCTAGTCCGCCACCCACCCAGGAAGAAGGGGACGACCGCCGGTGTCCACACCGTTCTACGTCTCGCCTCAGCAGGCCATGGCGGACCGCGCGGAGTACGCCCGCAAGGGCATCGCCCGCGGCCGAAGCGTGGTCGTGCTCACCTACGCCGACGGCATCGTCTTCGTCGCGGAGAACACCTCCCGGGCGCTGCACAAGGTCTCCGAGATCTACGACAAGATCGCCTTCGCCGCGGTCGGCCGGTACAACGAGTTCGAGAACCTGCGCATCGGCGGCGTCCGCTACGCCGACCTGCGCGGCTACTCCTACGACCGCGCCGACGTCACCGCCCGCGGCCTCGCCAACGTCTACGCCCAGACCCTCGGCACCATCTTCTCCTCGGTCGGCGACAAGCCCTACGAGGTCGAGCTGGTCGTCGCCGAGGTCGGCCGCACCGACGGCGACGACCAGATCTACCGGCTCACCCCGGACGGCTCGGTCGTCGACGAGAAGAACTACGTCGTGGTCGGCGGCAACGCCGACTCCATCGGCAACTACCTCGGCCAGCGGCACCGGGCCGGCATGGCCCTCACCGAGGCCCTCAAGCTGGCCGTCGACGGCCTCGCCCGCGACCCCAACGGGGGCAGCCCGCGCGCCCTGACGCCGGAACAGCTGGAGGTCGCGGTGCTGGACCGCAAGCGCGTCCAGCAGCGCAAGTTCAAGCGCATCCTGGGCGGCCAGCTCGGCCGCCTGCTCGGCGGCGACGCCTCCGCCGCCGAGGACGAGGAGCCCGTCGCCGACGAGCCGCCGGTGGCCGAGGGCGGGGCGCCCGCCGCCGAATAGCCCGCACGTGTGAATCCCGTACGGCACCCCACCGGTGCCGTACGGGATTCACGTGCGCCTTCCGGGATTTGACGCGGCGCCGTGGTCGGATTGCCGGCGACACCGTGACCTTTTCGGCTCCGCCGAAGGGGTTTCGAAATGCCCCCGGAAGAGAAAAGATGCCTCATGGACCGCCGAATTTTCGGGCTGGAGAACGAGTACGGTGTCACGTGTACGTTCCGGGGACAACGGCGTCTGTCTCCTGACGAGGTGGCCAGGTACCTCTTCCGCCGCGTAGTTTCCTGGGGCCGCAGCAGCAATGTCTTCCTGCGCAACGGTGCACGCCTCTACCTCGACGTGGGCTCGCACCCCGAGTACGCCACTCCCGAATGCGACGACGTCACCGAGCTGGTGACGCACGACAAGGCGGGCGAACGCATCCTGGAGGGCCTGCTCGTGGACGCCGAGCGACGGCTCCACGAGGAGGGCATCGCCGGCGACGTCTACCTGTTCAAGAACAACACCGACTCGGCCGGGAACTCCTACGGCTGCCACGAGAACTACCTCGTGGCCCGGCACGGCGAGTTCTCCCGGCTGGCCGACGTCCTCATCCCCTTCCTGGTGACCCGCCAGCTCATCTGCGGCGCCGGCAAGGTGCTGCAGACGCCGCGCGGCGCGGTCTACTGCGTCAGCCAGCGGGCCGAGCACATCTGGGAGGGCGTCAGCTCGGCGACCACCCGCTCCCGTCCCATCATCAACACCCGCGACGAGCCGCACGCCGACGCCGAGCGCTATCGCCGGCTGCACGTCATCGTCGGCGACTCCAACATGTCGGAGACCACCACCCTGCTCAAGGTCGGCGCCACCGACCTGGTGCTGCGCCTCATCGAGGCGGGCGTGGTGATGCGCGACCTCACCCTGGAGAACCCGATCCGGGCGATCCGCGAGGTCAGCCACGACCTCACCGGCACCCACCAGGTCCGGCTCGCCAACGGCCGCGAGGCCAGCGCGCTGGACATCCAGGAGGAGTACTTCACCAAGGCGCTGGAGTTCGCGGACCGCAAGGGCCTGAACACCGGCACGGTGGCCCGGGTGCTCGACCTCTGGGGGCGCACCCTGGAGGCCGTCCGCACCGAGGACCTGGAGAAGGTCTCCACCGAGATCGACTGGATCATGAAGTACCGGTTGATCGAGCAGTACCGCGAGAAGCACCAGATGACGATGTCCAACCCGCGGGTCGCCCAGATCGACCTCGCGTACCACGACATCCACCGCCGCCGCGGCCTGTTCTACCTGCTGCAGAACAAGGGCCGGGCGGCCCGGGTCACCACCGACCTCAAGACCTTCGAGGCCAAGTCGGTGCCCCCGCAGACCACCCGGGCCAGGCTGCGCGGCGACTTCATCCGCCGGGCGCAGGAGCAGCGGCGCGACTTCACGGTGGACTGGGTCCACCTGAAGCTGAACGACCAGGCGCAGCGGACCGTGCTGTGCAAGGACCCGTTCCGGTCGGTCGACGAGCGGGTGGAGAAGCTCATCGCGGGCATGTGACGCCCGCGCCGGGCACAGGCGGCCACGAGGGGTGGCGTCCGGGTGGGTCCGGGCGCCACCCCTCGCGTGCGTGCTTGCGCCTCCCCGGCTGCGGCGCCCCCGGGCCATACGCTGGCGACCATGCGACGAATCGCCGGACTGCCGGCCGTGCCCCTCGCCGCCCTGCTCGTCGCGGTGCTCGCCGCGTGCAGCCGCGGCTCCTCCGGATCCTCCGCCGCCTCGCCCGCCGCCTCCGCCTCGGCCACCGCGGTGCCGAGCCCGGTGGAGTCCGCGGACCCGATGCCCACCGTCTCCGGCGACTTCGGCTCCAAGGCCCAGATCACCCTGCCGCAGGGCCAGCCGAGCGGCGAGTTCGTCGTGAGCGTCGTGCACGAGGGCGACGGCGCGACCGTCGCCAAGGGCGACTGGGTGACGGTCAACTACACCGCCAAGGACTGGACGACCGGCAAGGACGTCTCCAGCTCCTACGACACCGGCGGCAAGCCGCAGCTCTACCAGGCCGGCAGCGGCCAGCTGGTGCCCGCCTTCGACCAGGCGGTGCTCGGCAAGAAGGCCGGCAGCCGGCTGCTGGTGGTGGCGCCGCCGGCGGCGGGCTTCGGCACCTCCGGGAACACCGCGGCCGGGGTGGGCGGCCAGGACACCGTGGTCTTCGTCCTCGACATCCTCGACGTGGTGCCGCCGGACTCGACCGTCTCCGGGGAGATGACCCAGCCGCCCGCGACCGCACCGCAGGTCAAGGACAACGGCAAACAGGCGCCGACGATCACCATCCCGGCCGGGCAGAGCCCGCCCACCGAGCTGCAGACCTACGTGCTGATCAAGGGCGACGGCAAGCCGGTGCAGTCCGGTCAGCAGCTGCTGGTTCAGTACACCGGCGTGCTGTGGTCGGACGGCTCGCAGTTCGACTCCTCCTACTCGCACGGCGGCGCGCAGGCCCTCCAGGTCGGCACCGGCAGCCTGATCAAGGGCTGGGACCAGGGCCTGGTCGGCCAGACCGTCGGCAGCCGGGTGATGCTCGTGGTGCCGCCCTCGCTGGGCTACGGGAACCAGTCCAGCGGCCCCGTCCCGGCCGACGCCACGCTGGTGTTCGTCATCGACATCCTGGAGGCCGTGTAGCGGCCCGCCCGGGCCCGGGGCGCGCGCAGGGCGCGCCCCGGGCGGTTCCGAGCGCGCCCCGGGGGCGGGTTCCGGACGGGCCGGGGGCCGGGTTCCGGACCGGCCCCGCGGAGGTTCCGGGCAGGTTCGGGAGAGGCCCGCGGGAGATCGGTCCCCGTACGACCGGTCCGACACGTCCGGGGCCGGGTGACGGGCACAACGATCGCGCACCGGGAGGGCCCGTCCTCATGCGGACCTGACATACTGCTGGCGTTTTCGGCACCGTGGCAGCGCCGTCAGGTCCGGCGAGGGCGTGGCGGGCGAGATGGATGGGGAGCAATGTCTGAGAAAGCGTCGAGCCCGGGCGAGGCCGGTACCGCCGCCGACCCCGCGGCCGCACGGCCCGGCGGCCCGCTGCCCGGCGACGGCGAGTCGATCGTCGTCCCGCCCGCGATCCTGAAGCAGCAGGCCGGCTGGGGCCAGGCCCCTGCCCGTCCCGCCGGCGAGAAGGACGAGGAGCCGCAGGTCTTCGCCTCGACCGTGCGCCGCAAGGACCTGTCGGAGGCCGGCTACGACGAGGACCCGCCCGGCGCCGGCCGACTGGGCGCGATCCTCGGCACCGTGCTGGCCGTCCTGCTGGTCGGCAGCTGCATCACGCTGTACATGGTGAACAAGGACGACGGGAAGTCCTCCGCGGCCTCCACCCCGGACGCGGCGGCCACCGCATCGCCGACGCCGTCCGTCGACCCGGTGCCGCCGATCAAGGACAACGCCAAGGTGCTGCCGACCGTCACCGGCGAGTTCGGCTCCAAGGCGACCATCACCCTGCCCAAGGAGGCCGCCGACGGCACCTTCGTGGTCAAGGAGCTGAAGGCCGGCGACGGTGCCAAGGTCGACAAGAACACCTGGGTGACCGCCGACTTCTCGGCCATGGACTGGGGCACCGGCAAGGAGATCGAGGGCTCCTACAAGAGCGGCAAGCCGCAGCTCTTCCAGGCCGGCGCCGGCAAGCTGATCCCGGCCCTCGACCAGGCCGTCACCGGCCACAAGGCGGGCAGCCGGCTGCTCGTGGTCGCCCCGCCGGCCGCCGCCTTCGGCGCGCAGGGCAACAGCCAGATGGGCGTCGGTGCCAAGGACACCCTGGTGTTCGTGATCGACATCAAGAACGCCACCGCCCCGGACACCGTGCTCAGCGGCGACATGACGGCCCCGCCGGCCGACATGCCGAAGGTCAAGGACAACGGCAAGAAGCCCGCCGACATCACCCCGGTGCCCGGCACCCCCGAGGTCAAGGACCTCAAGTCGCACGTCCTGATCCAGGGCAAGGGCCGCAAGATCGAGGCCGGCGAGAAGGTCCTCGTCCAGTACACCGGCGCGCTCTACAAGGACGGCAAGGTCTTCGACTCCTCGCTCAAGCGCGGTCAGGCCTTCACCTTCGTCACCGGTGGCGGCGGCGTCATCGAGGGCTGGGACAAGGGCATCACCGGCCAGACCGTCGGCAGCCGGGTCGAGCTGGTGATCCCCGCCTCGCTCGCCTACAAGGACCAGGCGCAGGGCGACATCCCCGCCAATTCGACACTGGTCTTCGTGATCGACATCCTGGATGCCGGCGTCGGCGCCCAGGACTAGTCCCGGGGCGGACGACCGGGGCCGTTCCCGGACCGCGCGACACGTCGCGCGGTCCGGGAATGGCCCGGACGGGCAGCGGCGCGCCGTACGGTGGACCGCAGCGGTGCCTGCCGCCCCGTCATGCCCGTACCACCGAACGAGATGAGTCTGTTGTGAGCCTTTCCAAGCCGGAGATCGACTTCCCGGGCGGCGAGCCGCCGGCGGAGCTGCAGATCCGCGACATCGTGGTGGGCGACGGCGCCGAGGCCAAGGCCGGTGCGGTCGTCGAGGTGCACTACGTCGGTGTCACCTTCTCCACCGGCGAGGAGTTCGACGCCTCCTGGAACCGCGGCCAGACCTTCCGCTTCCCGCTCGGCGCGGGCCGCGTCATCAAGGGCTGGGACCAGGGCGTCCAGGGCATGAAGGTCGGCGGCCGGCGCGAGCTGGTCATCCCGCCGCACCTGGCCTACGGCAACCAGTCGCCGAGCCCGCTGATCCCCGCGGGTTCCACCCTGATCTTCGTCGTCGACCTGCTCGGCGTCTGAGACACCCCCGCAGCGCCGGGCCGCACCCCCTCGGGGGAGCGGCCCGGCGCTGTCGTCGTCCGGTCCGGACGGGCTCGGTGTCCGGTCCGGACGGGCTCGGCTTTTGCTCAGCGTGCCCGGACCGGTACGGTCGGGTCCGCCGGATCACGAAGGTGCCGGTCGGACGGACAGGAAGGTCAGCGATGGCGATCGCGAAGGCGGAGCGGTTGATGAACCTCGCCCTCTGTCTGATGAACACCAGACGGCCGCTCTCCAAGAAGGAGCTGCGGGAGTCCGTCGAGGCCTACCGGGAGGCCTGGCAGCAGGGCAGCGAGGACGCGTTCAACCGGATGTTCGAGCGCGACAAGGACGACCTGCGCGAGCTCGGCCTGGTCATCGACGTCGACGAGAACGCGCTCGACGGCGAGATCGGCTACCTCGCCCGCCGGGACCGCAACCGCCTCCCCGAGATCGTCCTCGACGCCGAGGAGGCCGCCGCCCTCACCCTGGTCGCCCGGGTCTGGCAGCAGGCCAAGATGTCCGGTGCGGCCAGCGGCGCCCTGCAGAAGCTCAGGGCGGCCGGCGTGCCCTTCGCCGAGGACGCCGAGCACACCGCGCTCGAGCCGCGGATCCCCGCCCGCGAGGCCGCCTTCGAGCCGCTGCTGGTCGCCGCCCGCGACCGGCGCCCGGTCACCTTCGACTACCGCAAGGCCGGCGCCTCCGCCGCCGAGCAGCGCGCCGTCGAGCCCTGGGCCCTCGAGTGCTGGCGCGGCCACTGGTACCTGGCCGGCTACGACCGCGACCGGCAGAGCGCCCGGGTCTTCCGGCTCAGCCGGATCACCGGCAAGGTCCGCTCCCGGGCCGGCAGCTTCACCGGCGAGGTCCCCGAGCACGTGGACGTCCGCGCCCACGTCGCCCGGTTCGCGGGCGAGGGCGCCGTCACCGAGGGCGCCACCGCCACCGTCCGGCTCCGCCGCGGCGCCGCCTTCCCGCTCCGCGGCCGGGCGATCGCCACCACCCGCGTCGACGAGCACTGGGACGAGCTGGAGATCCCGTACGGCTACGGCCTCGGCGCCGACCTGGCCGAGTTCGGGCCCGACGTCGTCGTCCTCGGACCGGACGACCTGCGGGCGGACGTCATCGACCGGCTGCGCGCCGTCGCCGGAGTGGGGGAGTAAGGGCATGAGCAACGCGATCGACCAGACCCGGCGGATGCTCTCGCTGGTCACCTACCTGCGGGAGCGCCCCGGAGCCGAGGTGGCCGAGGTCGCCCGCGCCTTCGGCATCACCGAGCGCGAGCTGATCGGCGACCTCCACGTGCTGCCGATGTGCGGCACCAGCTTCCGCGGCGGCGACCTGCTCGACATCGACACCGACGGCGACCGGATCTGGTGGCACAACGTCGACGACGTCGCCCAGCCGCTGCGCCTGGCCGCCGACGAGGCCACCGCCCTGCTGGTCGCCGCCCGCGCGGTGGCCGGCCTGCCGGGCCTGCGCCGCCGCGACCGGGAGGCGCTCACCCGCGCCGTCACCAAGATCGAGGACGCGGCCGGCGAGAGCGCCGAGTCCAGCGCCCGGGTCGGCGTGACCTTCGAGGCCGAGGGCCAGGTCTTCGCCGACATCGACCGCGCGCTCACCGAGGGCCGCCGGCTCTGGCTGCGCTACTGGTCGCACGGCCGCGGCGGCATGACCGAGCGCGAGGTCGACCCGATCCGCCTGGTCACCGAGGGCCACACCTACCTCGAGGCCTGGTGCCGCACCTCCGAGGACCGCAGGATCTTCCGGCTGGACCGGGTCGCCGAGATCAAGGTGCTCGACGAGCCCGCCGACCCGCCGCGGATCGAGCCGCGCGACCTGTCCGCGGGCCTGGTCAACCCGGCCGCCGACGACCCCGAGGTGATCGTCGAGGTCGGCCCCGGCGGCCGCTGGGTCGCCGAGTACTACACCCACGACAAGGCCGAGGAACTGCCCGACGGCGGACTGCGGATCACCCTGCGCAGCGCCGACCCGTCCGGGCTGCGCCCGCTCGCCCTGCGGCTCGGCCGGGACGGCCGGATCGTCTCCCCGCCGGCCCTCGCCGAGCAGGCCCGCGGGGCGGCCCTCGCCGCCCTCGCCGGCTACCCGGAGGGGCAGGCCTGACGGGTGGGGTACGGCACCAGATTCCAGGTCTACTGCTCGCAGTGCCGGGAGAAGGTCGAGCTCCCGGCGGAGGACTTCCGGCTGGTGCTCGGCCCGACCCGGGAGCGCACCTTCTACGGCTTCGTCTGCCCGGAGTGCGGGGTGTCCGTCCGCAAGCCGGCCGGGGAGAAGATCGTGCAGGCGATGACGGCGGCCGGGGTCAGCACCATGCGCCTGCTGCCGGTGGAGGGCTGACCGACCGGTAGGGTCGTGCCATGCCGTGGACCCTCACCGCCGCCGTCCTGCTGGCCACCGCCGGCCTGCTCGTCCTGGGCGTGCTCGCCGTCCGGCTCTGGGCGGACGTCCGCTCGCTGGCCCGCGCGGTCGACTCCGCCTCGCGGGCCCTGGCCGCAGCGGCGGCCGACCTGCCGGGCCGCTGACCTGCCGGACGGCCGACCTCCCGGGCCTCCGATCTGCGAGGCCGATCACCGGACCGGTGTTCCCGCGGGCCGGGTACCCTCGTGGCAGGCCCCGCGGTGCGGCCGGGGCCGCAGTGGGACGGCGGTTGCCGGGCGGCAGCCGGCAACGACTACCATCGCCCGCAACGGGGAGGACGCGCCCCGCTGAGGGAATGGTGGTGCACATGCGCATCTCGCCGACGGCGATCCTGGTGGTCGCGGTCCTCGCGGTGCTGCTCTTCGGGGCGAAACGCCTGCCGGACGCCGCGCGGGCCCTCGGCCGGACGCTGCGCATCCTGCGCAGCGAGGCCAAGGCCCTGCGGACGGACGGCGCCGGTGCTCCGCCGCAGGCGCGGCCCGCGGCGGAGCCGGCACCGATGACGATCAAGCGGGCACCCGGGTCGGGCGACGCCCGTCCGGTCGGTGCCGCCGACCACGGCGCGGCCCCCCGGGGCTGAGCCGGTACCCACGGCCATCGGGGGCCCGCCGTCCGGCGGGCTCCGTCGTACGAGTTGAGGACCGGGCTTGAGCAAGTCTTCCAAGGCGCCGAAGCCGCCGAAGGACCCCGAGGGCCGGATGGCGCTCGCCGACCACCTGCGCGAGCTCCGCAACCGGGTGGTCAAGTCGGTCCTGGCCATCGTGATCACCACCGTCGTGGCGTTCTACTTCCACCGGGAACTCACCAACTTCCTGCTCGAGCCGCTTCCCTCGTGCGGTGAGAAGGGCCTGACGGCCACCGGCGAGCGGTGCGGCGTGGTGTCGACCATCGGCCTGCTGACGCCGTTCACCCTCGCGCTGAAGGTCAGCCTCACGGCCGGCGTGGTCGCGGCCACCCCGGTCTGGCTGTACCAGCTCTGGGCGTTCGTCGCGCCGGGCCTGCACAAGCACGAGCGCAAGTACTCGATGAGCTTCCTGGCGGCGGGTGTCCCGCTGTTCCTCGCGGGCGCCGTCCTCGCCTACCTGATCCTGCCCGCCACCGCGGAGATGCTGATCTCCTTCGCACCGACCGAGACCGTGCCGATCATGCCCGCCGAGGACTACCTCGACGTGGTGACCCGGATGGTGCTGGTCTTCGGCGGTGCCTTCGAGCTGCCGCTGCTGCTGGTGATGCTGAACCTGATCGGCGTGCTGAGCGGCAAGCGGCTGCTGGGCTGGTGGCGCGGCATGGTCATGGGCATCACCGTGTTCGCCGCCTTCGCGACCCCCAGCGCCGACCCGCTGAGCATGCTCGCGCTGGCCGCGCCGATCTGGGCGCTCTACTTCCTGGCGGCGGGCATCGCCCTGCTCAACGACCGCCGCCGGGCGCGGCGCAACCCGGACGCCGGGCTGGGCGACGAGGAGGCCTCGCACCTGGACCTCTCGGTCGAGGGCGTGGACGGCCCCGAGTCGATCGAGGCCTCGGCCGCCCCCGAGGCGCCCGCGCCGGTGCCGGCCGCCCGCACCGAGCAGATGGACGACATCACCTGATCCGTGCACTCCACCGGAAGCCCCGGACCGCCGAGCACCCGGCGGACCGGGGCTTCCTGCGTTCCGGCGGGTCCGAATGCGGCCCGGTTGAGGCCCGATGGGGGTCTGATGGGAGTGACGGGAAGAACCCCGCCCGGGGGCGTCCCGGAGGAGGCGCGCAGCATGCCGAAGGTGACCACGCAGAGCCCGGCCGACGGGGCCGCGCCCGCCCTGGCCCGGCGCGGAGAGCTGGAGGGCTGGACGGTGGACCACGTCGAGTTCCGGGAGCCGGTGGACGGTGCGGCGGCGATGGCCGGCCTGCCCGGCGGTTGCAGCTGCCCGCACTGGGGGTACGTGCTCCGCGGCCGGATGGCCTTCCGGTTCGCCGACCACGAGGAGGTCTTCGAGACGGGCGACGTCTTCCACCTGCCGCCGGGCCACGTGCCGCGGATCGCGGCCGGCACGGAGATCGTCCAGTTCAGTCCGACCGCGCAGCTCCGGGCCTTCGAACGGGCGGTGGCCGCGGCGGCGGAGGACCGGCCGGGGTGACCCTTCCCAGCCACTGGGCCATGTGACATATTACTTTGGTGCTCACGCAACCCAGCCACGACGTCGTGGTGATCGGCGCCGGCGTCGTCGGCGCCGCCTGTGCCTACTACGCCGCCCGGGCCGGCCTGCGGGTCGCCGTGGTCGACCGCGGCCCGGTGGCCGGCGGCACCACCGGCGCCGGCGAGGGCAACCTGCTCGTCTCCGACAAGGAGCCCGGCCCCGAACTCGACCTCGCCCTGCTCTCCACCGGCCTCTGGCGCGAGCTCGCCGAGGAGCTCGGCCCGGCCGTCGAGTACGAGCCGAAGGGCGGCCTGGTGGTGGCCGCGGCGCCCGCCGGCTTCGACGCCCTGCGGGGCTTCGCCGCCCGGCAGCGGGCCGTCGGGGTGCGGGCCGAGGAGATCCCCGCCGACGAGCTGCCCGCCCTCGAGCCGCACCTCGCCCCCGGCCTCGCCGGCGGCGTCCACTACCCGCAGGACGCCCAGGTCCAGCCCGCCCTCGCCGCCGCCCACCTGCTGCGCGCCTCCGGCGCCGACCGCCACCTCGGCGAGACCGTCCGGGCACTGCGGACGACCGCCGCAGGCGCCGTCTGCGGCGTGGTCACCGACCGTCGGGAGCTCGCCGCCGCCGCGGTGGTCAACGCCGCCGGCACCTGGGGCGGCGAGGTCGCCGCCCTGGCCGGGGTCGACCTGCCGGTGATGCCGAGGCGCGGCTTCGTGCTCGTCACCGAGCCGCTGCCGCGGATCGTCCGGCACAAGGTGTACGCCGCGGACTACGTGGCCGACGTGGCCAGCGGCTCCGCCGCCCTGCAGACCTCCGCCGTGGTCGAGGGGACCCCTGCCGGGCCGGTGCTGATCGGCGCCAGCCGGGAGCGGGTCGGCTTCGACCGCACCCTGTCGGTCGAGGTGCTGCAGCGGCTCGCCGCGCAGGCCGCCGCGCTGTTCCCGGTGCTCCGCGGGGTCGCCGTCCAGCGCGCCTATCGCGGCTTCCGCCCCTACCTGCCCGACCACCTGCCCGCCGTCGGCGCCGACCCGCGGGTGCCCGGGCTGTACCACGCCTGCGGCCACGAGGGGGCCGGCATCGGGCTCGCCCCCGCCACCGGCCTGCTGATCGCCCAGCAGCTCACCGGGCGGCCCACCGCGCTCGACCCGGCGCCGTTCCGCGCCGACCGCTTCCCGGCCCCCGCGCCTGCGGGCACCGGCGCCGAGCGGGCCGCAACCGAACAGGCCGCCACCGGGCCGTTCGTCACCGGGTCGTTCGTCACCGGGCCGTCCGTCACCGACCGAGGAGAGGCATGACCGCGGACCGCACCCCCGCCCGGCTGGCCGACGCCAGGCCGGGGCCGGGCCACACCATCGAGTTCGACGGCCGGCCGGTGCCCGCGCTGCCCGGCCAGAGCATCGCCGCCGCCCTGTGGGCCGACGGCATCCTGGCCTGGCGCCGCACCAGGGTCGGCGGACGGCCGCGCGGCGCCTTCTGCGGCATCGGCGTCTGCTACGACTGCCTCGCCACCGTCGACGGGCAGCCCAACCGGCGCACCTGCCTGATGCCCGCCGAACCCGGCACCGTCGTCACCACCCAGGAGGGCCACGGCCGTGCCGACCTCGCCGTCTGACCCGACCGCGCCGCCCGTCCCCACCGCGGAGCCGTACGACCTCGCGGTGATCGGGGCCGGACCCGCCGGGCTGGCCGCCGCCGTCACCGCCGCCGGACTCGGCCTGCGCTGCGCCCTGCTGGACGCCGCCGAACGCCCGGGCGGCCAGTACTACCGGCACCCCGCGCCCGGCCTCGGTGCCGCCCGCCCGGACCGCCTCCACCACCACTGGCCCGCCGTCACCGCTCTGCTGACCCGCCTGGACGCCCAGGCGCGGGCCGGCCGGATCGACCACCTCACCGGCCACCACGTCTGGACGGCCGAGCAGGGCGAGCCCTGGCGGCTGCACGCCGTCGTGGGCCCGGCCGGCAGCGGCAGCGCGGTCGTCGAGGCCCGCCGGGTCCTGCTCGCCACCGGCGCCTACGAACGGCAACTGCCCTTCCCCGGCTGGACGCTGCCCGGGGTGGTCACCGCCGGCGGCGCCCAGGCCATGCTCAAGGCCGGACTGGTGCTGCCCGGCCGCCGGATCGTGGTCGCAGGCAGCGGTCCGCTGCTGCTCGCCGCCGCCGCCTCGCTCGCCGCGGCCGGCGCCCGGGTGCCCGCCGTCGTCGAGGCCGGCGACTACCTCGGCTACGCCCGCACCCCCGCCGCGCTCGGCGCCCTGGCCGCCAACCCCGGCAAGCTCGCCGAGGGTGCCCGGCACGCCGCCCTGCTGCTGCGCCACCGGGTGCGGCTGCGGCCGCGCACCGCCGTCGTCGCGGTGCACGGCGAGGACCGGGTCACCGGCGTCACCGTCGCCCGGCTGGACTCCGCCTGGCGGCCCGTCCCCGGCACCGAGCGGCGGATCGCCTGCGACGCCCTCGCCGTCGGCCACGGACTGCTGCCGCAGATCGAGCTCGCCACCGAACTCGGCGCCCCCACCCGCACCGGCCCGGACGGCGCCGTCGCGCTCGCCGTCGACGAGCGGCTGCGCACCGGCCTGCCCGGGCTCTGGGCGGCGGGGGAGACCTGCGGCGTCGGCGGCGCCGACCTCGCCCTGGTCGAGGGCGAGATCGCCGCCCGGGAGATCGCCGGCCGGCCGGTGCCCGCCGCACTGCGCGCGGCGCGCCGCCGCCGACGGGCCTTCGCCGAGCTGCTGGCCGCCGCCCACCGCCCCGGCCCGGGATGGACGGACTGGCTCACCCCGGAGACCGACGTCTGCCGCTGCGAAGAGGTCCCGGCCGCCGCGGTCCGGGAGGCCGTCGAGGAGCTCGGCGCCGGCGACGCCAGGACGGTCAAGCTGCTCACCCGGGCGGGCATGGGCTGGTGCCAGGGCCGGATGTGCGGTCCCGCGGTCGCCTGCCTCGCCGGCGGCGGCGAGCCGCGGCCCGACAGCCGCCCGCTGGCCTGCCCCGTTCCGCTCGCGCATCTCGCCGACGCCGTCCCGCGGCCACCGGACGGTCCCTGAACCGGCCGTCCGGAGCGAGGGCCGGCCGGCCCGCACACCGGGCGGCGGGTCGCCCTTGTGGCGGCTCATGAAGGTCTGTAAAATGTCACACCTCACCACTCAGGAGCAAACCCCCATGACCCGAGTCCCGTACGACCCCTCCCGGCCCTGGCGCGGCATCATGGTCGCCACCGCGCTGCCGCTGCGCGCGGACCTCTCGGTCGACCACGACGCCTACGGCGAGCACGTCCGCCGGCTGATCGACGCGGGGTGCCACGGCGTCGTCCCGAACGGCTCGCTCGGCGAGTACCAGACCCTCACCCCGGAGGAGCGGGCCCGCGTGGTGTGCACCGCCGTCGAGGCCGCCGGCGACGGCGCCCGGGTGATGCCCGGCGTCGCCGCGTACGGCTCCGCCGAGTCCCGCCGCTGGGCCGAGCAGGCCGCCGAGGCGGGCGCCGGATCGGTGCTGCTGCTGCCGCCCAACGCCTACCGCGCCGACGAGGCGGCCGTCCGCGCCCACTACGCCGAGGTCGCCAAGGCCGGCCTGCCGGTCGTGGCCTACAACAACCCGATCGACACCAAGGTCGACCTGGTGCCCGAGCTGCTCGCCCGGCTGCACGCGGACGGCTCGATCGTCGCGGTGAAGGAGTTCAGCGGCGACGTCCGCCGCGCCTACCAGATCGCCGAGCTCGCCCCCGGGCTCGACCTGCTGATCGGCGCCGACGACGTGCTGCTGGAGCTCGCCCTGGCCGGCGCGGTCGGCTGGATCGCCGGCTACCCCAACGCGCTGCCGGCGGCCTCCGTCGCGCTGTACGAGGCCGCCGTCGCCGGTGACCTCGCCACCGCGCTGCCGCTCTACCGGACCCTGCACCCGCTGCTGCGCTGGGACTCCAAGACCGAGTTCGTGCAGGCCATCAAGCTGTCCATGGACATCGCCGGGCTGCCCGGCGGCCCCTGCCGGCCGCCCCGCGGACCGCTCGCCCCGGAGATCGAGGCGGCCGTCCGCGCCGCCACCGAGAAGGCCCTCGCAGAGGGCCTCTCCTAGGGACGCAGGATTGACCGCTCAGGGGCGCGGGGGTACCTCCCGGCGCCCCCGCGCCCCTGAACCGACCTCCCGAGCGCACTCGATCCCACCGACCGACAGACCCGACGAGGGGGAGCGGCCATGCGTAGCCGCCACGTGTTCCACGCCGTCGACTCGCACACCGAGGGCATGCCCACCCGCGTGATCACCGGCGGGTTCGGCACCCTGCCCGGTGCCACCATGGCCGAACGGCGGGTGCACTTCCAGCAGCACCTGGACCACTTCCGCACCCTGCTGATGTACGAGCCCCGCGGGCACGCCGCGATGAGCGGCGCGATCCTGCAGCCGCCGACCCGGCCGGACGCCGACTTCGGCGTGCTCTACATCGAGGTGTCCGGCCTGCTGCCGATGTGCGGACACGGCACCATCGGCGTCGCCACCGTCCTCGTCGAGACCGGCATGGTCGAGGTGCAGGAGCCGGTCACCACCGTCCGGCTGGACACCCCCGCCGGGCTGGTCGTCGCCGAGGTACGGGTCGAGGACGGCGCGGCGAAGGCCGTCACCATCCGCAACGTGCCGTCCTTCGCGGCCGGGCTCGACCTCAAGGCCGAGGTCCCCGGCTTCGGCACCGTCTCCTACGACCTCGCCTACGGTGGCAACTACTACGCGATCCTGCCGCTGGAACGGCTCGGCCTGCCCTTCGACCGGGCCCGCAAGCAGGAGATCCTCGACGCCGGACTGGCGGTGATGGCGGCGATCAACGAGAGCGACCGGCCCGTCCACCCCGAGGACGAGTCCATCAACGGCTGCCACCACGTGCAGCTGCTCGCCCCCGGCTCCACCGGTCGGCACTCCCGGCACGCCATGGCGATCCACCCCGGCTGGTTCGACCGCTCCCCGTGCGGCACCGGCACCTCGGCCCGGATGGCCCAGCTCAACGCCCGCGGCGAACTGCCGATCGGCCAGGACTTCGTCAACGAGTCCTTCATCGGCACCACGTTCACCGGACGCATCGTGGAACGCACCACCGTCGCCGGCCGCCCCGCGATCGTGCCGACCGTCACCGGCCGCGCCTGGCTCACCGGCACCGCCCAGTACTTCCTCGACCCCGACGACCCCTTCCCGGCCGGCTTCCTGCTCTGAGAGCGGCGAGCGAGACCCGGCGACCGAGACCGGCGACCGAGAGCGGCGACCGAGACCGGTGAGCACCCGTCCTCCCGCGCACCCACCCGAAGGACCCGACGTGACCGTCACCTCGTACAACCCCGCCGACCCGACCGACCTGGTGCTCGGCGTCGACGCCGCCGGCGCGGCCGGCACCCGGGCCGCCGTCGAGCGGGCCCGCGCCGCCCAGCCCGGCTGGTACGCCGCCGGGGCCGCCGCCCGCGCCGCCGCACTCGGCCGCGCCGCCGACGCCGTCGAGGCCGCCGCCGAGGAACTCGCCGCGCTCGCCGTCCGCGAGGTCGGCAAGCCGCTCGCCGAGGCCCGCGGCGAGGCCGCCCGCGCGGTCGCCATCCTCCGCTACTACGCCCAGGCGCCTTACGCGCCGGTCGGCGCCGTCCACGACACGGCCGCCGGGCCCGGCCTGCTGCTCACCCGCCGCCGCCCGCACGGCGTCGCCGGACTCGTCACCCCGTGGAACTTCCCGCTGGCGATCCCGGTCTGGAAGGCCGCCCCGGCGCTGGCCACCGGCAACACCGCCGTCCTCAAGCCCGCCCCCGAGGCCACCGCCTGCGCGCTGCGCCTCGCCGAACTCCTCGCCCTGCCCGAGGGCGTGCTCACCGTGGTGCCCGGCGGTGCCGAGGAGGGCGCCGCCCTGATCGACGCCGCCGACGTGGTCTCCTTCACCGGCTCCACCGCCGTCGGACAGCGGGTCGTCGCCGCCACCGCCGCCCGCGGCATCCCCGCGCAGGCCGAACTCGGCGGCCTCAACGCCGCGATCGTGCTGCCCGACGCCGACATCGAGCAGGCCGCCGACCACCTGGCCGTCGCCGTCGCCGGGTACGCCGGCCAGAAGTGCACCGCCACCGGCCAGGTGATCGCCGTCGGCGCCGCGTACGAACCGCTCCGCGAGGCCCTCGCCAAGCGGCTCGCCGCCGCCGACCGCGGCCCGGTCATCGGCGAGGCCGCCCTCGACCGCCTCACCGGCGCCGTCGGCTCCGCCCGCGACGCGGGGGCGACCGTCCTCACCGGCGGCGGCCGCACCCCCGGCCCCGGCTGGGGCTTCGAACCCGCGCTGCTCGCCGACGTGCCCGCCGACCACCCGCTGCGCACCGAGGAGTACTTCGGCCCGATCGCCGTCCTGCTGCCCGCCGCCGACCTCGACGAGGCGATCGCGCTCGCCAACGCCGGACGGCACACCCTCGCCGCCTCCGTGCACACCCGCGACCTCGACACCGCGCTCGCCGCCGCCGACCGGCTCGACGCCGGGATGATCCGGGTCAACGCCCCCACCACCGGCGTCGACTTCCACCTGCCGTTCGGCGGCACCGGCTCGGCCGGCTACGGCGGACGCGAACAGGGCAGCGCGGCCCTCGAGTTCTACACCGCGAGCCGCACCGTCACGCTCCTCCCCGGCGCATGAGCACCGCACCCGGGCCCGCCGTGGTCGAGGCCGTCGACTACCACACCGAGGGCGAGCCGTTCCGGATCGTCACCGCCGGACTGCCGCCCGTCCCGGGCGAGACCGTCGCCGAACGCCGCGCCGTCGCCATCGGCGCCGGCGGCACCGCCACCGCACCCCGCCCCGGCCCGCTGGACGACGTGCGGCGCCTGCTCACCCGCGAACCCCGCGGCCACGCCGGGATGTACGGCGGCTTCGTGGTGCCGCCCGACGACGACGGCGCCCACCTCGGCGTGCTCTTCTGGCACAAGGACGGGTACTCCACCGCCTGCGGCCACGGCACCATCGCCCTCGCCGCGTGGGCCGTCGACACCGGCCGGGTCCCCGCGCCCGCCGACGGCACCGCCGAGGTGCGGATCGACGTCCCCTCCGGCCGGGTCGCCGCCACCGTGCACCGCAGCGGCGGGCGCACCACCGGCATCGCCTTCCGCAACGTGCCCGCCTTCGTCACCGCCCGCGGCCTGGACGTCAGCACCCGGTACGGGCCCTGCACGGTCGACGTCGCCCACGCCGGCGCCTGCTACGCCTTCGTCCGCGCCGCCGACCTCGGGCTGAGCGTCACCCCCGCCCGGCTGCCCGGCCTCACCGCCGCCGGACAGGCCGTCCGCGCCGCCCTCGACGGCCACCCCGCCACCCGGCACCCCGCCGACGACCGGCTCTCCGGCGTCTACGGCACCGTCCTGTACGAGACGCTGCCCGACACCGGCGACGGCCCCGCCCAGCGCAACGTCACCGTCTTCGCCGACGGCCAGATCGACCGCTCGCCGTGCGGCTCCGCCACCTCCGCCCGGCTCGCCCTGCTCGCCGCCGACGGCCTGCTGCCGCCCGGCAAGGCGCTGCGCCACGAGTCGCTGATCGGCACCGCCTTCAGGGGACGGGTGCTCGGCGAGCGGGACGGCGGCCTGCTCACCGAGGTCACCGGCACCGCCCACCGCACCGGCGAGCACCGCTTCCTGCTCGACCCCGACGACGACCTCGGAGCGGGCTTCCTGCTGTGATCCCCCACCTGCCGCTCACCCTCGACCCGGCCGCGGCCGTCCGCGCCCTCGCCGACGCGCTCGCGGCCGGCCTCGACCCCGAGACCGCGCCGCCGCGCACCGCCGTCCCGGTGCCGGCCGGCGAACTGCTGCTCATGCCCGCCGCGGCCGGCCGCTACGCCGGCGTGAAGATCGCCGGGGTGGCACCCGCCAACCCCGACCGCGGTCTGCCCCGGATCACCGGAGGCTACCTGCTGCTCGACGGGCCCACCCTGCAACCGCTCGCCCTGCTGGACGGCGCCGCCCTCACCGCACTGCGCACCCCCGCGGTCACCGCCCTCGCCCTCGACCGGCTCGCCGCCCCGGGCGCCCGGCACCTGGTGCTGTTCGGCACCGGACCGCAGGCGTACGCGCACCTCGACGCGCTCCTCGCCGTCCGGCCGTTGGAACGGGTCACCGTCGTCGGCCGCCGCCCCGGCCCCGCCGAGGAGCTCGCCGCGCACGCCCGGGCCCGCGGCACCGCCGCGGCGGTCGGCGGACCGGAGGCCGTGGCCGGGGCCGACCTGGTCGTCTGCTGCACCACCGCCCGCACCCCGCTCTTCGACGGGCGGCTGGTGGCGCCGCACGCCGCCGTCGCCGCGGTCGGCTCGCACGAACCGGACGCCCGGGAGGTCGACACCGCGCTCGTCCGCAGGTCGGCGCTGTACGCCGAGGCCCGGTCGGCGGCACTGCGGGAGGCCGGGGACCTGGTGGCGGCCTTCGCCGAGGACGGCCCGGCACCGCTTGCTAATCTTTCAGAACTGGTGACGGGCGCGGCAGTTGTCCCCCATGATCGGCCACGGCTGTTCAAGAGCGTCGGCATGGCCTGGGAGGACCTCGCGGTCGCCGCCGCCCAGTACGAGAACACCACAGGGCTCGGCGCAACGTGACATTGTACGATGGGGTCCAGTACACCTCCGGAGGCACACCATGGCGGACCTCAAGCCCCGCGCCCTCATCTCCGTCCAGGAGAGACTGCGCGACCAGGTCGCCCACGCCCTGCGCGCGGCCCTGATCTCCGGCGAGCTGCGCCCCGGCGTCGTCTACTCGGCGCCCGCCCTCGCCGCCGACTTCGGCGTCTCCGCCACCCCCGTGCGCGAGGCCATGCTCGACCTCGCCCGCGAGGGCCTGGTCGAAGCCGTCCGCAACAAGGGATTCCGGGTCACCGAGCTCAGCGAACGCGACCTCGACGAGTTCACCGAGATCCGCGCCCTGATCGAGGTCCCCACCGTCGGACGGGTCGCCCGCACCGCCACCCGCGACCAGCTCGAAGCCCTCCGCCCCGAGGCCGAGGCCATCGTCGCCGCCGCCCGCGAGCACGACCTCATCGCCTACCTGGAGGCCGACCGCCGCTTCCACCTCGGCCTGCTCGGCCTCGCCGGCAACGCCCGGCTCGTCGAGACCGTCGGCGACCTCCGCAAGCGGTCCCGGCTGTACGGCCTCACCCGGCTCGACCAGCGCGGCGAACTCGTCTCCAGCGCCGAGGAGCACCTCGAACTGCTCGACCTGATGATCGCCGGCGACGCCGAGGCCGCCGAGGAGTGCATGTCCCGCCACCTCGGCCACGTCCGCTCGCTCTGGGCGGCCGGACTCGAAGCCCCAGCCGAGGAGGAGCCGCTGCGGCTCCGCGCCCGCTGAGGGATCCCGTCGGGGTCACCAGCCGGGACGACGGTCCTGCGCTATCGCCGCGGACAGGTCCTCCGGCGAGCCCAGCGGGCACGGCCGGCCGTTCAGGAGGGCCGCGGCTATCGTCACCTGGTCCGACCACTCGATGACCAGCCGGTCCCGTCCGCGGACGTAGCAGTTACGGCCCCAGACCGTCCTGCGGCCCGCGATCTCCGGGAAATCGGCGGGGCCGGCCGACAGTGCGCGCGACCAGCCCGCCCGCTCGATCTCCTGATCCCAGAAACCAGGGCCAGCGATCATGGCTACCTCCTTGCAAGTGCACGACACCTTCACATCCCGGGCCGATTCGGGGCAAGTCAGGTGCGGGGCTTTCGGGAGGTGGGACGGGGCGGGCCGGTCCGTCAGGTGCGCCGTACCCGGGGTTGCGCAGTTCCCCGCGCCCCTGTCGGGGCGTCCAGGTACGACCGCCAGCTTCCGGTGCGGGTGATGTCCTCGGCTCCGGTGAGGGCGGTCGGTTCGCAGAGGAAGCCGGGGGTGCGGGTGCCGTCGGCGAGGAGGACGGGGCCGAGGGCCATGGGGTGGGGGAGGGCGGCCAGCAGGGTGCCGAGGCCGGCGGCCGGGAGCTCCCAGAGTTCGCCGGCGACGGCGGCGCCGTCCGCCTCGACCCGGACGAGGCCGGGCTTGGGCGGGACGGTGTCCAGGGCGTACAGGCGGTAGACCGGGGCCGTCGCCACCTCGCCGCAGAACCGGCCGCCCAGGGCGGTGAGCTGGCCGTTGAGGGGCTGGCCGGTGAGGTGGGCGCCGAACACCGCCAGCCGGACGGGGGGTTCGGTGAGCAGCCGGGCCAGGGCGCAGAGCCGCGCCTCGGTGTCGGCCCGGCCGACCAGCATCACGCCGAAGGGCAGCCCCCGGACGGTGCCCGCCGGTACCGCGACCGCGCACAGGCCCAGCAGGTTGGCCGAGTTGGTGAACCGCCCCAGCCGGGCGTTGCCGCCGACCGGGTCGGCGGCGACCTCCGCGAAGGTCGGGTGCCAGGTGGTGGTGGGCAGCAGCACGGCGTCCGCGTCGCCGAGTTCGGCCAGCGCGAGGGCCCGCAGCCGGTCCAGTTCGGCGAGGTCGGCGTAGAGCCGGTGGGCGGGGAGGTCGCGGGCGGCGCCGATGATGCCGGCCACCACCGGGTCGAGGCCGTCGCCGCCCTTCTCCGCCAGGGCGTCCACGAACCCGCCCACCGCCGTGTACCGTTCGGCCACGAATGCGCCCTCGTACAGCATCGCCGCCACCCGGTCGAAGGGGGTGAGGTCGAGGTCGCGCAGGTCGGCCCCGGCCGCGGCGAACCGGTCGGCCGCCGCGGTGAAGGCCTCCGCCCAGCCGTCGGCGAGGGTGCCCAGCCGGGCGGCGGCCGGGACGGCGATCCGCCAGGGGCCGGGGCGGCGGGCGGGCGGCGCGGGCGGTACGGGGTCGGCGAGCAGCCGCAGCACGGCCTCCGCCTCGTCGACCGTCCGGGCGAACACCGAGACGCAGTCCACGCTCGCGCAGGCCGGCACCACGCCCTCGGTGGGCACCCGGCCCGGGGCGGGCTTGAGGCCGACGATGCCGTTGAGGGCGGCCGGCACCCGCCCCGAGCCCGCGGTGTCGGTGCCGAGCGCCAGGTCCGCGATGCCGAGGGCGACGGCGACGGCCGAGCCGGAGCTCGACCCGCCGGCGATCCGCTCCGGGGCGAGGGCGTTGCGCACCGCGCCGTACGGGCTGCGCGTGCCGACCAGGCCGGTGGCGAACTGGTCGAGGTTGGTGGTGCCGAGGACGACCGTGCCGGCCGCACGCAGCCGGGCCACCGCCGGGGCGTCCCGCTCGGGCAGGTGGGCGTAGCCGGGACAGCCGGCGGTGGTGGGCAGCCCGGCGACGTCGATGTTGCCCTTGACCGCGCAGACCGTGCCGGCCAGCGGCAGGTGCTCGCCGGCGGCGACCCGGGCGTCGACCAGGGCGGCCTCCGCCTCGGCCTCGGCCTGCGGACGGAGGTCGATCCAGACCTCGGGCCGGTCGGCGGCGGCGATCCGCGCGTACGCCCGGCGGACCCGCTCCACGGCCGCGACGACGGCGCTCACGCGACCGCCCCCAGCACCACGAGCGGGCTGCCGGCCTCGACCTGGTCGCCGGAGCCGACCAGCAGCTCCGCGACCACGCCGTCCCGGTCCGCGGTGACCGCCGACTCCATCTTCATCGCCTCCAGTGCCATCAACTGCTGCCCCTTGCGCACCCGTTCGCCCGGTGCCACGTCGACCTTCCACACGCAGGCGGTGAACTCGGCCTCCACCACGCTGCCGCCCGGCGGTGCGATGACGGTGCGCGCCGCCACGGGCGCGGTGCCGGCCGCCCGTTCGGCCCGGTCGAACTCGCCCGCCTCCTCCCAAGCCTGCCGCTCGGCCGCGAAGGCCGCCGCCTGGCCGGCCCGGAACTCCGCGATCGGCCCGGCGTTCTCGTCGAGGAAGCGCAGGTGGTCCGCCAGCGCGAACTCGCCCTCCTCGATCTTCGGCTCGAACCGGCCGGCCGCCATGTCGGCCCGCATCTCCAGCAGTTCCTCCGCGGAGACCGGGTACCAGCGGATCCGGTCGAAGAACCGCAGCAGCCACGGCGCGCCCGGCTCGAACGGGCCGCGCTGCTGCCAGCCCGACCACATCTGCACCGTCCGCCCGACGAACTGGTAGCCGCCCGGCCCCTCCATGCCGTACACGCAGAGGTAGGCGCCGCCGATGCCGACCGAGTTCTCGGCCGTCCAGGTGCGGGCCGGGTTGTACTTGGTGGTGACCAGCCGGTGCCGCGGGTCGAGCGGGGTCGCCACCGGGGCGCCCAGGTAGACGTCGCCGAGGCCGAGCACCAGGTACTCGGCGTCGAAGACCGTGCGGTACACCTCGTCCACGGACGCCAGGCCGTTGATCCGCCGGACGAACTCGATGTTCCACGGGCACCAGGGCGCGTCGTCGCGGACGCCCGCCATGTACCGCTCGATCGCCTCCCGGGTCGCAGGGTCGTCCCAGGACAGCGGCAGGTGGACGGTGCGGCTCGGCACCACCAGCCGGTCGGTGGCGGGCAGCTCCCGCTCGATCTCCCGGACCAGCGCCAGCAGTTCGGGCAGCGGCAGGACGTCCGGGTCGACGTGCACCTGCAGCGAGCGGATGCCCGGGGTCAGGTCGACGACGCCCTCCGGCCGCCGCGCCGCGAGCCGCTCGGCCAGCGCGTGGACGCGCATCCGCAGCGCCAGGTCCAGCTGCATGGGCCCGTACTCGACGAGCAGGTTGTCGTCGCCGCTGCGCCGGTAGGTGACGCTCGGCCGGTCGGGGCCGGCGGGGGTGCGGTGCAGGATCCCGCCGTCCACGACCGCCGGGCGACAGGCGCGCGGTGCGGCGGCCGGGGTGCGGCGCAGCGCGGCGGCGCCCCGGGCGGTGACGGGCACGAAGCGGACGGTGTCGCCGGGGCGGAGCTGGCCGAGCTTCCAGCGCTGGCCGGAGACGACGGTCGCCGGGCAGACGAAGCCGCCGAGGGAGGGGCCGTCCGGGCCGAGCAGCACCGGCATGTCACCGGTGTAGTCGACGGCGCCGACCGCGTACGGGGTGTCGTGGATGTTCGAGGGGTGCAGGCCGGCCTCGCCGCCGTCCGGGCGGGCCCAGGCGGGCTTGGGGCCGACCAGGCGGACGCCGGTGCGGGCGCTGTTGAAGTGCACCGACCAGTCGGCGGCGTAGAAGTCGGCGATGTCCTGCTCGGTGAAGAACTCCGGTGCGGCGTGCGGGCCTTCGACCGCGGGCAGCTCCCAGGCGGAGGTGAACTCCGGGCGGTCGGCGACCGGGCCCGCGCCCTCACCGAGGGCGGCGGTGCCGCCGTGCAGCACGTCACCGGTGCGCAGCGCCCGGCCGCCGTGGCCGCCGAAGCCGCCGAGGGTGAAGGTGGCGGCGCTGCCGAGGAAGCCCGGGGCCTCCAGGCCGCCGGCGACCAGCAGGTAGCTGCGCAGACCCGGGCCCGGCGGGGCGGGGACGTCGAGCAGGCCGCCGGCCGGGACGAGCACCGGCTCCCACTGCGGCACCGGCAGGCCGTCCACGGTGACGGAGGTGGGTGCGCCGGTGACGCAGACCCAGGTGGGTGCGGTGAAGCGCAGCGCCGGGCCGAGCAGGGTGCACTCCAGGCCGGGGGCGCCCTCGGGGTTGCCGAGGGCCCGGTTGCCGAGCCGGAAGGAGAGGTCGTCCATCGGACCGCACGGGGGCACCCCGACGTGCCAGTAGCCCGTCCGGCCCGGCCAGTCCTGGACGGTGGTCTGGGTGCCCGCCCGGACGACCTCGATCCGCGGGGTCGGGTCGGCGACGTGCGCCAGGGTGCCGGTGTGGTGGACGGCCGAGGCGACGGCCGGCACGGCGGGGACGGCGCGCAGCAGACCCAGGTTGGTCTCGATGCCGTGGATCCGGGTGCCGTCCAGCGCGTCGGTGAGCCGGGCCAGCGCGTCCGCCCGGTCGGCGCCGTGCACGATCACCTTGGCGAGCATCGGGTCGTAGGCGGTGGTGACCTCCGTCCCGGTCTCCACCCAGGTGTCGACGCGGACGCCGGGCGGGAAGGCGACCTCGGTGAGCAGACCGGCACTGGGCCGGTGGTCGCGGCTCGGGTCCTCGGCGTAGACCCGGGCCTCGACGGCGTGGCCGTCCGGGGCGCCGACCTCGCGGACCACCGAGCGGTCGCCCTGGGCGAGCCGGAGCATCCACTCGACCAGGTCGACCCCGTACACCGCCTCGGTGACCGGGTGCTCCACCTGGAGCCGGGTGTTGACCTCCAGGAAGTACGCCTCCTCGCGGGCGGCGTCGTAGACGTACTCGACGGTGCCGGCCGAGCGGTAGCCCACGGAGGCGCACAACTGGCGGGCGGAGTCGGCGAGCTGCCGGCGGACGCGGTCGGGCAGGCCCGGCGCGGGCGTCTCCTCCAGCACCTTCTGGTTGCGGCGCTGCAGCGAGCAGTCCCGGTCGCCGAGGGTGACCACCCGGCCGGCGCCGTCGCCGAAGACCTGCACCTCGACGTGGCGGGCGTGCTCGACCAGGCGCTCCAGGAAGACGCGCCCTCCTTGCCCGCCGCCGGGCAGGAGGGGCCCAGCGGCGGCGAAGCTGGCGGAGGCGACCCGCTGCACCCGCTCCCAGGCGTCGGCGAGCTGGGCGGCGTCCCGGCAGGCCTGCATGCCGATGCCGCCGCCACCGCCGGTGGCCTTGAGCATCACCGGGTAGCCGACGCCCTCGGCGGCGGCGAGTGCGGCGGGCAGGTCCGGCAGCAGCCCGGTGCCGGGCAGCAGCGGCACCCCGGCGGCCTCGGCGGCCGCCCGGGCGGTGTGCTTGGCGCCGAAGACCTCCAGCTGGCCGGGGGTCGGGCCGACGAAGGCGAGCCCTGCGGCCTCCACCCGCCGGGCGAAGGCGGCGTCCTCGGAGAGGAACCCGTAGCCGGGGTGGACCGCACCGGCGCCGCTGTCGTGGGCGGCCTGCAGCACCAGGTCGGTGCGCAGGTAGCTGTCCTTGGCGGCGGCCGGGCCGAGCCGCACCGCGTGGTCGGCGAGCCGGACGTGCGGCGCGGAGCGGTCCGGGTCGGAGTACACGGCGACGGTGGCGATGCCGATCCGGCGCGCGGTGCGGACGATCCGGGCGGCGATCTCGCCGCGGTTGGCGATCAGCAGGGTGTCGTAGGCCATGGTTCCCGCTCAGTCCTCGGTGATCGTCATGCGGACGGGCGTCGGGTCGAAGCCGTTGCACGGGTTGTTGATCTGCGGGCAGTTGGAGACCAGCACCAGGACGTCCGTCTCGGCCCGCAGCACGACCCGCAGGCCCGGGGCGGAGAGGCCGTCGACGATGCCGAGGGTGCCGTCCGCCTCGACCGGCACGTTCATGTACCAGTTGATGTTGGAGACCAGGTCGCGCTTGCCGAGGCCGTGCCGGGCGCCCTCGGCGAGGAAGTTCTCCACGCAGGCGTGCTGCGACCAGGTGTGGTGGCCGTATCGCAGGGTGTTGGACTCCTTGGAGCAGGCCCCGGCGATGGTGTCGTGCCGGCCGCAGTCGTCCTCGACCACCGTCATCAGCGGGGTGTGCTCGGTGGAGAGCAGCACGGTGCCCTTGTCGACGAAGACCGAGCCCTGCGCCTGCAGGGTGTCGGCGGCGCTGTAGCGGACGGACGGGTCGTGGGCGTCGTAGACCAGGCAGTCCACGGCCTGGTTGCCGTGCAGGTCGGTGACGGTGAGCAGTTGTCCGCGGCGGACGACGGCTGACCAGGCGCCGCGGGCGGGCACCTCGGTGTCGAGCAGGACGGTCATCGGGCCCCCAGGGCGGCGGTGTTGAGGTGGGCGCGGTGGCGTTCGGGCGTGGCGTCCCAGTGCGGGTCGCCGGGGCCGGTCACCCCGCCGGGCACGGCGGTGACCTGCAGCGGCGAGCAGTGCCAGGCCGGACGCGGGTCCAGCGGGTGGGCGGTGTTGGCGAGCAGCAGGGTGGTGTGCTGCTCCAGGCGCAGGACGACCCGGGCGCCGGGGCCGGCCGAGCCGGTCGGGTGCAGGGTGCCGTCCGCGGCGACGGTCACGCCCCGGAAGAAGGAGACCGGGGCGGGCAGGTCGCGCCGGGTCAGGCCGTGCTTGGCGGCGGCCAGGGTGAGCAGCTCGCGGCCCGCGGGGGAGGGGCCGTGCGCGGCGCCGTCGCCGTAGCGGGCGGTGTTGCGGGCGGCGGTGGAGGTGCCGGCCAGCGCGTCGTGCCGGCCGGAGGTGTCCTCGACCAGGGTGGCGAGCACCCGGCCCTGGTCGGAGAGCAGCTGGCTGCCCTCGGTGAGGTAGGCGTTCCACTGCACCTTGACGGTGTCGGCCGCGTTCAGCCGCTCCCACGGCCGCCCGGTGACGTACAGCAGGAGGTGGGCGCAGGCGTCGCCGTCCCGGTCGGTGAGGGTGACCACCGTGCCGGCCGGGAGGACGAGGTGGGTGTAGCCGCCGGCGGCGACGGTCTCGGACCACAGGGTGCCCGGCGGGGGCGGCAGCAGCGGCATGCAGTCGACGACCGTGCCCGCCTGGGACCTGGCGTGGGCGCGGGCGGCCGTGGTGGTGGCGGTGCCGGCCTCGGCCTCGTGGATTTCTGTCATGCGACAGAAATTAGGGAGGCCCGGCTTCACCGCCATTGCCCGTGCGTAACACGGGAGTTACCGTCCCCTCACCAGGGCCGGCGGCCGCGGTGAGGGGCGCCGGTGTGCGAGGATCGCCGGGTGTCCGCCACCAGCCGCCCGACCGCCCCGCATGTCCGCGCCGCCCGCACCGTCACCACCCCCGGCACGGGCCGCGTCGGCCGGCCGCGCGCCCAGGGCCCCTCGGCGAGCGGCCTCCCCCCGCGCGAACAGGTGCTCGCCGCGGCCGCCGAACTCTTCACCCGCAACGGCTACGCCGCCACCACCACCCGCGCCGTTGCCGAACGCGCCGGGATGCGGCAGGCCTCGATGTACCACTACTTCGCGGGCAAGGAGGACATCCTCGCCACCCTGCTGGAGAGCACCGTCGAACCCTCGCTGGCCTTCGCCACCGCGCTGCTCGCCGACCCGGACGCCGACCCCGCGCCCCGGTTGTGGGCGCTGGCCGCCCGCGACTGCGAACTGCTCTTCGGCGGCCTCTACAACCTCGGCGCGCTCTACCAGCTGCCCGAGGTCCGCGGCGAGCGGTTCGCCGGCTTCCGCGGCGCCCGCGAGGCACTGAAGGCGGCGTACGGGCGGCTGCTCGCCCTGCTCGACCCCGGCACGGACGCGGCGCTGCGCACCGACCTGCTGTTCGGCCTGGTGGAGGGCGGGGTGGCGGTGGCCCGGGAGCGCGGCGGCCGCTCGGCCAAGCCGGTGGCCCGGGCCGTCGCGGACGCCGCGCTGCGCTTCGCCGGCTGCGGCCCGGAGCGCGCGGAAGCCGCCCGCCGGGAGGGCGAGCGGCTCCTGTGAGCGCGGGTCCGCTGCGCCGCCGTCAGCGGCGGCGCAGCCGGTAGGCGGCACCCGCCGCGACCGCGCCGACGAGCACCAGCACCGCGAACCACCGCAGGTACCAGTGGCCGCCGTCCGGGTCGTACACCGAGGCGCGCGGCCAGGCCAGGTTGACCGTCATCGCCACCCCGTACAGCAGGGCGAGCACGTTCACCGGCAGCCCCCAGCGGCCGAGCGTGAACAGCGGCCGGCCGGTCTCGTCCGCGTCCGGCCCGCCCTCGCCGAGCGGCAGCCGGCGCACCCGGCGGACCAGCATCGCGCCGACCACCAGCGCGTACGCGGCGTAGACCAGCACGATGCAGGTCGCCGAGAGCGCCAGGAAGGCGGCCGGCGAGGCCAGGTTCAGCAGCAGGAAGGCCACCGCCGGGACGCCCACGGCGAGCGCCGCCCACCGGGGCATGCCGCTGGCGGGTGCGACCTCGGCCAGCCGGCGGGCGCCGGGCAGGGCGCCGTCCCGGGCCATCGAGAAGACCATCCGGGTGCCGGCGGTCTGCATCGCGAGGGTGCCGACGCAGACCGCGACCGCCACGTCGGCCAGCAGCACCCGGCCCAGCCCGTCGCCGAGACTGCTGGTCAGCACGTACGAGAGCCCCTCGGTGGCGAGCCGGCCGTCGGTCAGGCTGGGGGCGGCCAGCACGCCGCCGAGCAGCAGCAGGCCGCCGCTGACCCCGGCGGCGGCCAGTGCGGTGAGGATGGTCCGCGGCGCGGTGCGGCGCGGGGCGACCGTCTCCTCGGAGAGCTCGCCGGCGCTGTCGAAGCCGATCATCACGTACGCCGCGGTGAACGCCCCGACCAGCAGCGTCCAGGCGCCGCCGCCGGTCGGCGCGGTGTGCAGCACCGCGCCCACCGGCTGCTCGGTGTGGGTGAACAACAGCACCAGGATCAGTGCGATGCCGGCGAGTTCGGCCGTCACCCCGACGCCGTTGACCAGCGACAGCACCCGGTTGTCCACCGCGTTCACCAGGGTGGTCAGGGCGATCAGCGCGGTGCCCAGCAGCACCGCGTTGGCCGCGCCGCTCGCGGTGGTCGGCGAGGGGTCGCCGCCGACCAGCTGGAACCCCGGCCACAGCGCCGGCAGCACCACCTGCAGGGCGAGCGCCGCGGCGGTGACCACGACCACCTGGCCGAGCACCATCAGCCAGCCGGTGAACCAGCCGTACAGCGGGTTCGCCAGCCGGGTCGCCCACTGGTAGATCGCTCCGGAGATCGGGTGGCGGGCCGCGAGTTCGGCGAAGCAGGCGGCCACCGCCAGTTGGCCGGCGAGCACCGCCGGCCAGGTCCAGACGAAGGCCGGGCCGGCCGCGCCGTAGCCGAAGGCGAAGAGCTGGAAGACCGTGGTCAGCACCGAGATGAACGAGAAGCCGGCCGCGAAGGAGCCGAACCGGCCGATGGTGCGGTGGAGTTGCTGTGGGTAGGGGAGCGCGCCGGCGGACGGCGGACCGGTGGCACCGGCGGGAGCGAGCGACGTGCTGGTGGTCATGGGGCACCGGCCTTCCGCAGGCGTTTTCTGTCGGGTGACAGAAATTAGGGCCGGTCGGATTCCCGTGCGTTGCCCGCCTGTTGCCGCGAGGTTGCCGTGTGCTCACCGGAGTCGGGACGGTGTCCGTGACGCCGTCGGGCGGGCTCGGCGGCGGTGCCGCCGCGGTGCGAGGGCCGGATCGGGCGGGGCGCCGAGGACCGGCGCCCCGCCCGGGGCCGGAACCGCCGGCCCGTCAGCCCGCCAGGGTGCCCATCCACTCCTCGATGCCCGCGACCGTGCGCGGCAGCGCCGCCGACATCAGCCGGGCGCCGTCCGCGGTGACCACCAGGTCGTCCTCGATCCGGATGCCGATGCCGCGCAGCTCCGGCGGCAGGGTCTCGTCGTCCGGCTGCAGGTAGAGGCCCGGCTCGACGGTGAGCACGTGGCCCTCCTCCAGCCGGCCGTCCAGATAGGTCTCGGCGCGCGCCCGGCCGCAGTCGTGCACGTCCAGGCCCAGCATGTGGCCACTGCTGCACAGCGTGTACCGGCGGTGCAGCCCGCTCTCGGCCCGCAGCGACTCCTCGGCGGACACCTTCAGCACGCCCCACTCCGCCAGCCCCTCGGCGATCACCGTCATCGCCGCCCGGTGGAAGTCGCGGAAGCTCGCGCCCGGCCGGACGGCCGCGATGCCGGCCTCCTGCGCGGCCAGCACCAGCTCGTAGACGTCCCGCTGGGCGCTGGTGAACCGGCCGCTCAGCGGCAGGGTGCGGGTGATGTCCGCGGTGTAGAGGCTGTCGGTCTCCACACCGGCGTCGAGCAGCAGCAGCCGCGACGGGTCGAGCGGCCCGTCGTTGCGGATCCAGTGCAGCACGCAGGCGTGCGCGCCCGAGGCGACGATCGTCTCGTACCCGGTGCCGTTGCCCTCCAGCCGGGCCCGCCGCTCGAAGGTGCCCTCCAGCCAGCGCTCGCCGCGGTGGTGCCGCAGGGCCTCGGGCAGTGCGCGGACGACGTCCTCGAAGCCGGCCGTGGTGTGGTCCACCGCGAGCTGGAGCTGGCCGACCTCCCAGGCGTCCTTCACCAGGCGCAGCTCGGACAGCACGGCGGCGAGCCGGTCGTCCCCGGCCGTGCGGGCCGCGGCCGGACGGCCGGTCAGCGCGTCCACCGCCGGGTCCACCCCGGCCAGCACCCGGGCCCCGGGGCCGACGGACTTCGCGAGCGCGTCCAGGTGGACGGTGCGGATGCCGGTCAGCTGCTCGGTCTCGTCGAGGTCCGGCCGCCGCCCGACCCAGAACTCGCCGTAGCGGCGGTCCCGGTAGAACTCGGAGCCGCCGCCGCGCGGCGAACGCGGTCGGACGTGCAGCACCGCCTCGCCGTCCGGCTCGATCACCAGCACGTGGCCCACCTGCTCCTCGCCGGTGAGCCCGGTGAGCCAGGCGTACGCGCTGTGCGGCCGGAAGCGGAAGTCGCAGTCGTTGCTGCGGACCTTCAGCTGCCCGGCGGGCACCACCAGGCGCTCGCCGGGGAAGGCCGCGGCCAGGGCGGCGCGGCGGGCCGGCGTCACCCCGTGGGCGGCGACCCGCTCCGAGGCGGGCAACGGGCTGGGTGCCCAGGCGGTGCCCATGAAGGCGTCCAGGGCGAGGGAGACGGGAAGGTCGTGGCTGCCGGTGTTCGGCGGGGCGGGGACGGCGGGCGTGCTCGCGGCGTCGGTGGTCACGGCGTCGGCTTTCACGGCGTCGGTGGTCACGGCGGGCTGGCTCTCCTTCGGGGCGCGGGGTGGGTGGCCTCAGGGCATGTGCAATTTCACATTGCCATGTTATGTGTGACACCTCAGTATCGGCCAGGGGTCGGCCCCGCCACTTTCGCCGGACGCACCGGCGGGCCGGGGGATCACCCCCGGCCCGCTGCCCGTTGTGCTGCTGTCAGACCTCCAGCTCGGCCTCGATGCGCTTGAGCTGATGGCGGGCCATCGCCAGGTTGGAACGCTGCTTGTCGATGGCGAGGTAGAGGAACAGACCCTTCCCGGAGCGGCTGGTGAGCGGCCGGATCAGGTGGTACTGCGACGACAGGGTGATCAGGATGTCCTCGATCGCCTCCTTGAGGTTCAGCATCTCGATCGCCCGGACCTTGGCCCGGACCACGTCGGTGTTGCCGGCCGCGGCGACGTTCAGGTCGAGCTCCGGGCCGCCGCCGATGGTGCCGAGGGCCATGCCGCTGTTGTAGTCGACGAGGGCAACGCCGATGGCGCCCTC
The DNA here is from genome assembly GCF_040702125.1 of Kitasatospora sp. NPDC085895. Lineage (NCBI taxonomy): Bacteria > Bacillati > Actinomycetota > Actinomycetes > Kitasatosporales > Streptomycetaceae > Kitasatospora > Kitasatospora sp. NPDC085895. The sequence goes on from NZ_JBFBJY010000053.1 coordinate 37,475, forward strand.
GATCGAGCTCATCGCGTCCTTGAGTGCGTGCTCCGTGCTGGCCATGGTGGTTCCTTCCAGGAGGTGGATCGACGGTGTGTCGGTGATGCTCGGTCAAACGTGGTCAGGGGCGGTCCTGGCGCTCCAGGGCCGCGTCGGCGATCGCGGCGATCCGGCCGCCGGCCCGGCGGGCCTCGAAGTGCAGTCGGCCGACATTGGCGTCCGGCCCGGCGAACAGCGTCAGCACGACGTAGCCGCCGGCCGCGTAGGTCGCCGTGTAGCCGTGTTCGCCCCGGGTGAGCAGCTCGCGGAAACCGCCCTGGCCGCTCGCCTCGATCAACCGGGAACCGACGCCGAGGGCGGCCGCGGTCAGCGCCGCCAGGCCCTCCGGTTCCAGGCCGTTGGTGTCGTGCGCGACCACCAGCCCGTCGGTGGTGGCGACCAGCCCGCCGGTCAGGTGCGGCACGGTGGCGCGCAGCCCGCGCAGTTCGTTGAGCACCTCCGGCTCTGGCAGGGCCGGTGTCCGCTTCGCCGTGAACTGGCGCAGGGCGCGCTTCATGACGCGGCCCGGAACGGCGTACGGGCGGGTGGGACGCTCACAGTCGGGCCTCCAGGGCGGCTCGGATCCGGAGCAGCAGGGCGATCTCCGGATCTGGCGGGAAGTCGTGCAGCGCCGGCGACGGCAGCAGTACCTCCGGGTGGGCCGGGGGCGGCCCGGCCTGCGGTGGCACTCCGCCCGGCCGTACCGGTGCGGGCGACGGGACGGGTGCGGCCACCGGGCCGGTGGCCGGTCCGGCTGCGACGGCCGGGCCGACCGCGGCGACCGGCGCGGGCCCGTCCCTCACCGCCGGGGTCTCGACGAGCCCGACGGCCGCCAGGTGCCGGATGTCGAGCAGGGTGGTGTAGGCGGACCGGCCGAGCAGCCGGGCGATCTGGGCGGGTGTGCGGTACCCGTCGGCTGCGGCGAGCACCGCCCGCCGCCGGCCGCTGCAGGCGGCGGCCCTGCGGTCGGGGGTCGCCGGTTCGGTGCGGGCGCGGACGGGGGAGACGTCCAGGCCCGCGGCCGGGTGGGTGCGGTCCAGCAGCGCCCGCCGCCGGCCGACCGCGAGGCGCAGCTCGCCGGCGTCGAGCGGCCGGACCAGGGTCAGCCCGGGCCGCACCCCGGGCAGGAAGCCGATCGGGCCGTCGTTCTGCGGCAGCGCGAAGAACGCCGCGTCCAGGACGGCGGTGAGGTGGCAGAGCTCCAGTTCGCCGCGGCCGATCGCACCGGCGGCGACCAGGTGCTCGGCCGCGTTGCCGGTTCCACGGGTCGCGGCCATCGCGTCCGCCCAGGTGCGGGCGGACAGCCGGCCGGCCGAGGTGAGCAGGGTGCCGACGTCCGGGGTGGCCGGGCTCTCGGCGTGCACCACCTCGCCGTCGACCAGGTGGACGGTGCCGGCGGAGCCGTGCAGGGCGCCGGTGGCCCGGTCGGCGGCGAGGTCGGTGAGGGCGGCCTCGAAGACGGTGGCCGGGGCGAAGCCCGAGCGGTGCCTGCGGGGCAGCCTGGTCGTGGGGCGGTGGACGACCGGCAGGGGGGCCGGTGGCAGCATCGGCTGCAGGGTCGGCTGCATCAGGCGAGCACCAGTCCGTCGGCGATGGTGGCGAGCCGCAACCGGGCCATGGCGAGGTTGGCGGTGGCCCGGTCGAGGCGCAGGTAGAGGAAGACGCTGCTGTCGAACGCCGTCTCCACGAAGCGGATCAGGTGGTACGTGCCCGCCGAGGTGACGATGACGTCCTCGGCCGGGGCGGTTCTCGCGGCGGGGTCGGCGAAGGACGAGGTCTGGGTGATGGCCCTGGCCACCTCCGTGGCGTCGGCCGCCCCGGCGTCGTGGTCACCGCCGGGGCCGGCGCCGGCGGCGCCGAGGGCGAGGCCGCTGGTCCAGTCGACCAGGCTGGCACCGAGAGCCCCGGTGATGGTCATCGCCTCGATCAGGCAGTCGTCGATCCCCGGCAATGGTGTGCACCCCTCCTCAGCGCCCCCGTGACGCGTCCGTGGCCACGCCCTTACTGGCTGTAGCCCCAACGGGGCGTAACGCTACCGCGCCGTGGACGGTGCGGGGGAGGGTTCCGGCACTTTCCTCGGGCATATGCCCGACTCCCGGGGTTTTCCCTGACGAGGGGTCAGAGTCCCTTCTCCTCCTGCGCGTCGGGCAGGTCGCGGAGGCCGGGGATCGGCGACGGCAGCAGCCAGAGGAACGAGGTGAGCGCGCCGATGGCGGCGACCCAGAGCGCCGGCCGCAGGCCGAGCGTGCTGCCGAGCACCCCTCCCAGAAGGGAACCTAGCGGACGGATGCCGTAGTTGACCGCCTGATAGGCGCCGGAGACCCGGGATCGGAGCCGATCCGGGATTACTGCCGCGAAGAGCGAGCCGACTGTGATATCGAGGAGCATCACGCCGATGCCCGAGCCGAAGACCGCGGCCAGCAGCAGCGCGACCACCGGCAGGGTGCCGCCGCGCGCAGCGGGGACGAGCAGCAGCGGCGCCGGGTAGGCGATCAGCCCGAGCACCACGGCCCGGCCGATGCCGATCCGGCGGCTGATCCGGGCGGTCACCGTGGCGCCGATCAGCCCGCCGAGCGCGCCCGCGCTGAGGACGGCGCCGAGCAGGCCCGCGGACAGGCCGAGTTCGGTCGTCGCGTACAGCACGAACAGTGCGGCGATCATGAAGGTGAAGAGGTTCACCGTCGCCGTCCCCAGCAGCGCGGCCCGCATGATCGGGGTGGTGGTGATGAACTTCAGCCCGGCCGAGATGCGGCCGCGGGCCTTGGGTTCGGCGGGCGGCTCGGCCGGCCGGATGCTGCCGAGGGCGACCGCGGAGGCGAGGAAGGACAGTGCGTCGGCGACCAGCGCCAGCGGCGCCGCGAGCAGTTGCACCAGGCCGCCGCCGAGACCGGGCCCGGCCGCCGAGGACATCGCCCGACTGCCGTTGACCAGCGAATTGCCCTCGACGTAGCGCCCGTCCGGGACGACCGCCACGAACAGCGGCGCGTTGCAGACGTCGAACAGCACGGCGAAGGCGCCCATCGCGAAGGCCACCACGAACAGCTGGGTGAGCGTCAGGACGCCCAGCAGGAAGGCGAGCGGCACGGTGAGCAGCAGCACCGCCCGGGCGATGTCGGCGACGATCATCACCCGGCGGCGGTCGGAGCGGCCGTCCGCCCAGGTGCCGGCGTGCAGGGCGAAGAGCAGGCTGGGCAGCCAGCCGGCGGCGGTGAGCAGGCCCATCCGGCCGGCGTCGGCGTGCAGCGTACTGACGGCGACCAGCGGCAGCACGATGGTGGTGATCTGGTCGCCGACGGCCGAGATGGTCTGACCCGTCCAGTACCGGCGGAACTCGGTGATCCGGAGGAGGGCGGGTATCAGCCGCCGTCCGCGGCGGTCGGAGTGGCTGGGCCGGTCGGGGCCGGCGGGCGGCGCGGAGGGGTGCGTGCCGGTGGGCTCGGTCGTGGCGGTCACCGTACCTCCTCCTCGGTGGGGCCCTGCGGGTGGTCGGAATGGCGCGGGCGGTCGGGTGCGGGGGGTTGGCCGCCGGGGGCCGGCAGGTCGACCGGGAGTGCCATCCGGACGACCAGCACCGGGCGGCTGCCGGCCGGACGGTCGGCCCCGGCGCCGAGGCGGTCCAGGTAGGGGCGGGCCAGCTCGTCCATCCGGGCGCCGAGTTCGGTGAGCTCCTCGGCGGTGAGGTGCAGCAGGGTGTCGCCGATTCCGGCGGCGTTGCGCCAGGCCGGTTCCTCCTCCGGCTGGGCCTCCAGCCAGCGGAGGGCGAGGGCGGCGTACCGCTCGACCACCGTGCGCTGGAGGGCACCGGCCGCCCGGGCGGCGGCCGGGTCCGCGGCGGCGGTGTCCCAGCTCGTGAACAGGGCGGTGGCCCGCCACGGCTTCTCCCGGCCGCGCCCGCCGCCCGCCTCCTCCACCAGCCCGTACTTGGCGAGCTGGCGGAGGTGGAAGGAGCAGCTGGCGACGGACTCGCCGATCAGCTCGGCGGCGCGGGTGGCGGTGAGCGGGCCCTCGCGGCGGAGCAGCCCGACCAGCGCCATCCGGGTGGGGTGGGCGTACGCCTTCAGCGCCCGAGGGTCGCTGAGCTGCACGGTGGGTGGCACGTCCGGTGCCGGGTACTCCTCGGTCATGCTTCTAAAGCTATCTTTAGAAAGAAGTCTTTACAAGTAGCCCGGGCTCCTGGCGGGCGGTGCCTCACAGGCGTCCCAGGTAGTCGAGGACGGCCTGCTCCTCGCCCTGGCGTGCGGTGAATGCCACGTAGTTGTCCGGCCGGACCAGCACCAGCGCCGCGCCTTCGATGCCGTAGGCCCGCCGGGCGTGCCCGTCGGTGTCCCGCAGCCCGGCCGGGTCGTCCGCGTCCACCGTCACCGTGCGGACGTGTCCGGGCAGGTCGGCGGAGGGCTGGTGGCCGAAGGCGAGCAGGGTGAACCGGTCGCCCACGAACGTCTCCAGGAGTCGTATCGGGCGGCCCTCGGCGTCGGCGAGGGGGGCGTCCGGTGCACGGTCGCCGGCCTGTAGGGACGTGCCGAGCCCGTCCTCCGCGAGCGGGCTCCAGCGGTACCCCAGCGAGAGGCCGGTGAGGTCGTCGACCCGGACGGCCTCCAGGCCGACGCCCGGCGTGCGGGCGCCCTCCGCCACCGCCGCCATCCCGGCGGTGGAGGTCCGCAAGGTCCAGGCGGCGATCGGCTGTCGCTCCTCCTCGTAGGTGTCGAGCAGGGCCGGCCGGGCGAGGTCGGTCAGGACGTGGCCCAGCTTCCAGCCGAGGTTCCACGCGTCCTGGATGCCGGTGTTCATCCCGAGCCCGCCCGCCGTCGGGTGGACGTGCGCGGCGTCGCCGGCGAGCAGCACCCGGCCGACCCGGTACTGCTCCGCCACCCGCACGTTGACCCGCCAGCTGGAGAGCCAGCCGGCCCCGCGAACCTCGATGGACTCGTCGCCGGTGTGCTCGGCGACGATCCGGCGGAACCCCTCCAGCGAGGGGGCGAGCGCCGTGCCGTCGGGGCCGGTCTCGGGGGTGGCCTGCACCTGCCACCGGCCGTCCTCGTCGCCGAACGGGCAGAGCAGCAGCGCGCCCTGCGGGCCGAACCACTGGTGCCACGCCGTGGGCTCCAGGCCGCCGATCTCCAGGTCACCCACCACCATGGCCGGCTCCGGCTCGCTGTCGCCGGTGAAGGGGATGGCCAGCCGCTTGCGGACGGTGCTGCGCCCGCCGTCGCAGCCGACCAGGTACCGGGCCTCGATCTCCCGTCCGTCGGCGAGCCGGGCGGTGACCCGCTCGCCGTCCTGGGTGAACCCGGCGAGCTCGGTGCCGAACTCGACCGATCCGCCGAGCTCCTCCAGTCGGCCCCGCAGCAGTGCCTCCACCCTGTCCTGCGGCAGGAAGAGCGAGCCGGGGTAGGGGGCGGCCGGGGTGGCCGGCGTCTCCGCCGCCGGGTCGGACTCGGCGACGAAGGCGCCCTCGAAGTAGCGGCGGAACGGCAGGTTGGTCCGGCCGGAGGCGAGCAGGGCGTCGGCCAGGCCGAGGTCGGCGAGCACCTCCAGGCTGCGGGCGTTGAGCGCCTTGCCACGGGAGCCGGAGTGCGGCTCGGGCGCCAGCTCGACCACCCGGACGGCCACGCCCTGGCGGGCCAGCAGGCAGGCCAGCGTCAGGCCGGTCGGCCCGGCGCCCGAGATCAGGACGGACGTCGTCTCGCGGGCGGTGGCGGGCGTGGTCCCGGGCGCGGCGGTGGGCGTGGCGTCGGACATCGCGTCGGACATCGCGTTGGACATGGTGGAACTCCTCCCCTGGGGCCCGGGCTCGGCTTCTGGAAGGCCCGGACAACGTCCATGGAACAGCAACCCGGTAAGAAATGCAACCCGGTAACAAAAGAGTCCGAGTCAGTTCTCCGGGTTAGAATCGCTGCCATGAACGAGCCGCCCGGTCTGCGGACCCTCAAGAAGGAGCGCACCCGGCAGGCGATCGCCGACACGGCGATCGGCCTGTTCCTCGCGCACGGCTTCGACGGGGTCTCGGTGCTCGAGATCGCCGCCGCCGCCGAGGTCTCCAAGCCCACCCTGTTCCGCTACTTCCCGACCAAGGAGGAGCTCGTCCTGCACCGGATCGCCGACCACCTCGGCGAGTCCGGCCGGGTGGTCGCCGCCCGCGGCCCGCAGGAGACCCCGCTGGACGCCCTCCAGCGCCACCAGCTCGACCGGCTCGCCGCCCGGGACGCGGTCACCGGCCTCTGCGCGGATCCCGAGGTCCTCGCCTTCCACCGGCTGGTCTACGGGACGCCCAGCCTCTCCTCCCACCTGCTGGACTGGATCGCCCGTGACACGGAGCTGCTCGCCGAGGCCCTCGGCGGCGAGGGCGAGCTGACGGCCCGGCTGCTCGCCGCCCAGTTCGTCTCGGTCCGGCAGGACCTCACCCGCATCAACTGGCGGCGGCTCTCCGACGGCGTGCCGGAGGCGGACGCCCACCGGCGGGCCGTCGAGGACACCGGCACCGCCTTCGCGCTGCTGCGCACCGGCGCGGCCGGCTTCGGCTACTGAGCCGGGGCCGCGCAGGCCTCCGGCCCCGGCCCCCGGCCACCGACCCCCGGACCCTGGCCTCCCGACCTCCCGGTGACAAGCCGACCCCGGCCGGCCGGAACGCCACCGGCCCCCGGCGGAGATCCGCCGGGGGCCGGTGAGCCGGTCGTGCTGTCGCACCGTCAGGCCGGGGTGCGGTCGTGCCGTGGTGCTCCGGTTCTGTGCTGCCGGAGGGCCGGGGTGCGGCCGTCCGGGGCGGTGGTCAGGAGGCCGGGCCGACCCGGACGGTGGTGATCCGGCCGCCCTGGCTCTCCCGGACGACCTCGATCCGGGTGTTGGTGTCCGGGACGGCGACCGCGAGCTGGGGCAGCGCCGGGTCGGTGTAGACCCCGCGGTGGTCGTCGAAGGCCGGGACGGCCGGCTCGGCGCCGATCCGGACGGCTTCGCCCGCCTTGTGCAGGGTGAAGGCGGTGGTGCCCTTCAGCGAGAAGACCGCGTCGTAGGTCTGGGCCCGCCCGTTCACGGGGGTGCCGTCCTTGAAGCGGATCGCGCCCGGGTGCGCGTCCACCGGCAGGATCAGCCCGGCGCCGGGGTGGTCCTTGGTGTTGTTGTCGGAGTAGGCGGTGTCCCAGAGCCAGACCAGCACGCCCTCCTGGTAGGGGTAGGTGTCGATCACCCCGGCCTTGCCGGCCACCCCGGTCCACCCGAAGTTGTACGGCCCGGTCCGCAGGTAGGCGCCGTAGCCCGCGTACCGCCGGTTCTCGACCAGGTAGGCCCGCGGGTGCTCGCGCACCGCCGCGCGGCCCTGCACGACGGAGAAGCCGGTGGCCGTCCAGCCGGGGTCGCCGCCGTGCTCGGCGCCGTCCGCGAGGAGTTCGGTCCCGTCCGCGGTGATCCGGACGGCGTCGACCAGCGCGCCCTTGCCGTGCGTGTTGGAGTCCGAGGTGGTGTGGAAGCGCAGCTCCGCGCTGCTGCCGACGAGTCCGTCCAGCGGGACGTGCAGCTTCCGCCAGCCGCCGGAAGCGCCGCTGAGGCCGGGGGTGCCGGCCGGGGTGGCGGGGACGGGTGCGCCGTCGACGGCGCCGGGCAGCGGCCGCCAGGTCTTCCCGCCGTCGGTGGAGGCCTCGACGGTGAGGAAGTCGTAGTCCTGCTCCAGGTCGTACCAGGCCGCTGCGTCCAGGGCGGCGGGGCCCGTCCGGCCGGCGAGGTCGACGGTGCGGGTGAGCGTGCTGTCGAGGTTGTCCCCGGTGTCGCTCCACCACTGGGCGCCGCCCTCGTACGGGTCGGCGAGGTCGGTGGTGGTGCGGCCCGGCGGCAGGTGCACCAGGACGGCCTGGGCCTGGTCGGTGTTGTAGCCGCTCACCCCGAGGGCGTGGCTGGAGCGGGTGGCGGCCTGCGCCTCGTCGTAGTTCAGCCAGCCGAGCTGGAGGCGGCTCCAGGCGTCGAGGTCGCCCGGGTACTCGCCGGTGGTGTTCTTCCGGCCGGTGCCCAGGTAGGAGCCGGAGGACATCAGCGACCAGAAGTTGACGGAGTTGTCGCCGCCGGTCAGCGGATAGAGGTCGGGCAGGCCGAGGTTGTGGCCGTACTCGTGGGAGAAGAGGCCCACGCCGCTGTTCTCGCCAGCCTGCAGGTAGTCGTAGACGTAGAGGCCGCTGTCGCCGACCGGAACGCCGCCGATCCGGTCGCCGGCCGGCCCGGTGCTGCCGGTCGGGTCGGGGAAGGCCCAACTGCGGTGCGCCCACAGCGCGTCGGTGCCCTGGGCGCCGCCGCCCCAGGTTTCGTCGACGCCGGCGTGCACCACGATCACGTTGTCGAGGTAGCCGTCAGGCTGGTCGAAGTCGCCGTCCTTGTCGTGGTCGTAGCGGTCGTGGACGTCGTACCGGGCGAGTTCGGCCTTCACGTCGGCCGGGGTGCGGCCCTTGGCGATCTCGCCGTCGTACCAGGCCTTCACGGCGTCCCGGACGAACTCCTGGGTCTGCGTCCAGGCGCCGCTGCCCTGCGGGCCCTTGTTGCTGCCGTACCGGGCCTCGTTCCAGGGGACGGTCACCCAGTCGCTGACGGTGCCGTCGATGTCGTACCGGCCGGAGGACTGGGTGCGGTAGTAGTTGCGGACGGAGTTGGCGCCGGGCGTCGCGTCGAAGAACATCCGGCGGTAGTAGTCCCGGTCGAAGTCGGCCTTCCAGAAGGTGTGGGTGTCGCTCGCGTCGGGCCGGGGGATGGCGTTGTGGCGCGGGCCGGGGGCGCCGCCGTAGCGGGGCTGGCCGTTCCACTGGCTGGTGGAGTCCACCTGGTCGCCGAACTGGGCGAGGATCACGAAGACCTTGTCGCGGCGCTCCACGCCGAGCTGGACGTAGTCGTCGCCGATCCGGACCTTCGAGGGTGCACGGTGGTCGGGGGTGCGGGCGACGGTGCCGCGGTTGAGCCGTTCCAGCGCCTCGGCGCGCAGGGCCTGGCGCCGGCGTTCCTGCGGGACGGGGTCGGGCTGCGGGCCCTCGGTCCCGGGGGCGGCTTCGGCGGCGAGCCGCGGACCTGCGGGTAACGGCGCGGCCGCGGCGCCGGGTATGCCGACGACGAGGGCGCCGAGGGCGAGCACGGCCGCGAGGGCCGTGGAGGGTGTGCGCTTCAACGGGGACCGGTCCTTCCGGGCGGGAGTGGTCGGATGAGCGCGGGTAATATTTCACATGTCATCGGTCACATGGAAGACGTGTGAACGTGCGTCATCGATCCCCCGCCCGGCGGACGGTGGTCGTCGAGGTGCATGGGAGAGGAGGGGTGTGCGCGGCCGTCGGGCCGTCAGTCGGAGGCCCTGAGCTCCGCGAGCAGCACGCCCTGGTCCTGGATGAGCTCCGTCAGGATGCGGCGGGCCGCGCGGAGCAGGTCGGCGACATCGGCGCCGGCCAGTGCGTAGACGACGGTGGAACCCTCCCGGGTGGCCGTCACCAGCCCGGCCCGGCGCAGCTGGCCGAGCTGTTGGGAGAGGCTGGACGGCTCGATGTCGATGTCCGCGAGCAGCTCACGGACGGGCGTGGGGCCGGCCTGCAGCAGCTCCAGCACCCGGATGCGGACGGGATGGCCGAGCATCCGGAAGAACTCCGCCTTGGCCTGGTACAGCGGTACGGGCACGCGGCCCCCTCTCCGGCTCCGGGTCGATGCGGCCGCGGGTGGGCTCAGACCTCAAGGTTGGCCTCGATCCGCCGCAGCTGGTGGCGGGCCATGGCGAGGTTGGAGCGGCTACGGGCGAGCGCCAGGTAGAGGAAGAGGCCGCGGCCGCCGGAGGTGGTGAGCGGCCTGATCAGGTGGTACTGGCTGCTGAGCGTGATCAGGATGTCCTCGATCTCGTTGTCGTGCAGGTTGAGCATCTCCATCGTCCGCATCTTGGCCCGGACGAGGTCGGTGTTGCCGGCGGCGGCCACGTTGAGGTCGAGCTCGGCGGAGTCGCCGAGCGTCCCGAGGGCCATGCCGCTGCCGTAGTCGACCAGGGCGACGCCGATCGCGCCCTCGATCGTCATGGCCTCCTTGAGCGCGGTCTCCGGGTTCGCCATCGTCTTCCTCCTGCTGTCGCGGTCCCCGCACCGTTCGGGCGGGTTCGGCAACGACTGTAGGGAGACGGTCGGGAATCTTCGCTGGATGACCGGAATCGATCGCGGATGAGTGATCGGCGGTCATTTGACGTCGATTCGGCGACGACTTGAAGACATTTGCAACTAAGGATGTGATTGAACTGCCAGTCCGGGGCTCGCCTTCGAACACATCTGCGACCCGTCGCAGCGGCCCGACCGCACCCCGTGACCACCCGCCGCGGCGGTCCGCGAGGGACCCGGAAAAGGGTGCTATCGATGTCGGCCACGCCGGGTAACCTCTGGGCGAGATGCTCGATCACACCCACCACACCAGCTGCGCCCCGGCCGGACGGACAGTCCGGACGGCCCCGCAGCCGCAGGCGTCGCCGTCTGCGCACCCGTCCGGCCCGCACGGGCAGCACTCCCACGGGAAGAGAAGGTGACGCCGATGAACGCCCCCCTGCCCGAGGAGCAGCTCAGTCCCGCCGAGGCCTACGCGGCCTCCCGCCGCCGCGCCGCCGAACAGGCCACCGCGCTGTACGGCTTCCAGCAGCTCTACGACTTCCCGCTCGACCCCTTCCAGATCGAGGCCTGCCGGGCCCTGGAGGCCGGCGAGGGCGTCCTGGTCGCCGCGCCGACCGGATCCGGCAAGACCATCGTCGGCGAGTTCGCCGTCCACCTGGCCCTGGCGAGCGGCCGCAAGTGCTTCTACACCACGCCGATCAAGGCGCTCTCCAACCAGAAGTTCGGCGACCTGGTCAAGCGCTACGGCGCCGACAAGGTCGGCCTGCTCACCGGTGACAACAGCGTCAACGGCGACGCGCCGGTGGTCGTCATGACCACCGAGGTGCTCCGCAACATGCTCTACGCGGGCTCCAGCTCCCTCAACGGCCTCGGCTACGTGGTGATGGACGAGGTGCACTACCTGGCCGACCGCTTCCGCGGCGCCGTCTGGGAGGAGGTCATCATCCACCTCCCCGAGTCCGTGGTGCTGGCCTCGCTCTCCGCCACCGTCTCCAACGCCGAGGAGTTCGGAGACTGGCTGGACACCGTGCGCGGCGGCACCAGGGTGATCGTCTCCGAGCACCGCCCCGTGCCGCTGTGGCAGCACGTCATGGCGGGCAACCGGATGTACGACCTGTTCGCCAACCCGGACCGCGACGGCCGCCCCAAGGACGCCCCGCGCAACCCCGCCAAGGCGGTCAACCCCGAGCTCGTCCGGCTCGCCCGTTCCGAGCTGGACCGCGGCGGCCGGGACCGCTTCGCCAAGGGCCGCGGCCGCTCCATGCCCGCCGGCCGGCCCGGCCGGGTCTGGACCCCGGGCCGGATCGACGTCATCGAACGCCTCGACGCCGAGGGACTGCTGCCCGCCATCACCTTCATCTTCAGCCGGGCCGGCTGCGAGGCCGCCGTCCAGCAGTGCCTCTCCTCGGGCCTGAGACTCAACCGCGACGGCGAGCGCCGTCAGGTCCGCGAGATCGTCGAGCAGCGCTGCCAGGACATCCCCGACGAGGACCTGCACGTCCTCGGCTACTTCGAGTGGCTGGACGGCCTGGAGCGCGGCATCGCCGCCCACCACGCCGGCATGCTGCCGCGCTTCAAGGAGGTCGTCGAGGAGCTCTTCGTGAAGGGCCTGGTCAAGGCCGTCTTCGCGACCGAGACCCTCGCCCTCGGCATCAACATGCCCGCCCGCTCGGTGGTCATGGAGAAGCTCGTCAAGTGGAACGGCGAGACCCACGCCGACATCACCCCCGGCGAGTACACCCAGCTCACCGGCCGGGCCGGCCGCCGCGGCATCGACGTCGAGGGCCACGCCGTGGTGCTCTGGCAGCGCGGCCTCGACCCGGAGGCGCTGGCCGGCCTCGCCGGCACCCGCACCTACCCGCTCAGGTCCTCCTTCCGCCCCTCGTACAACATGGCGGTCAACCTGGTCGGGCAGTTCGGCCGGCACCGCTCCCGCGAGCTGCTGGAGACCTCCTTCGCCCAGTTCCAGGCGGACCGCTCGGTGGTCGGCATCGCCCGCCAGGTCCAGCGCAACGAGGAGGGCCTGGAGGGCTACCGCGAGTCGATGACCTGTCACCTCGGCGACTTCGACGAGTACATGGCGCTGCGCCGACAGCTGAAGGACCGTGAGAACGAGCTGGCCCGCGAGGGCACCAGCCAGCGCCGGGCCGCCGCCGTCGAGGCCCTCGAACAGCTCAAGCCCGGCGACGTCATCCACGTGCCCACCGGCAAGTTCGCCGGCCTCGCCCTCGTCCTCGACCCCGGCCTGCCGCCGGTCGCCCGGGGCGGGCGCGGCGGCCCCCGGCACCCCGACTACCAGGACGGACCCCGCCCGGTGGTGCTCACCGCCGAGCGCCAGGTCAAGCGCCTCGCCATGATCGACTTCCCGTACCCGGTCGCCGCCGTCGAGCGCGTGCGGATCCCGAAGTCCTTCAACCCGCGCAGCCCGCAGTCCCGCCGGGACCTCGCCTCCGCGCTGCGCACCAAGGCCGGCCACCTCGAACCCGAGCGGTACCGCCGCGGCCGCGCCGCCGCCGCGGACGACCCGGAGATCACCCGGCTCCGCACCGAGCTGCGCCGGCACCCCTGTCACGGCTGCGACGAGCGCGAGGACCACGCCCGCTGGGCCGAGCGCTACCACCGGCTGCACCGCGACACCGAGCTGCTGGAACGGCGGATGCGCTCGCGCACCCACACCATCGCGCGCACCTTCGACCGGGTCTGCGGCCTGCTCGCCGACCTCGGCTACCTCCAGGGCGACACCGTCACCGACGACGGCAAGCGGCTCGGCCGGCTCTACGGCGAACTCGACCTGCTCGCCTCGGAGTGCATCCGCGAGGGCGTGTGGAAGGGCCTGTCCGCCGCCGAGCTCGCGGCCTGCGCCTCGGCGCTGGTGTACGAGGCCCGGCAGTCCGACGACGCCGTCGCCCCGCGCGTCCCGGAGGGCGCCGCCAAGGAGGCGCTCGGCAAGATGATCCGGATCTGGGGCCACCTCGACGCCCTGGAGGAGCAGCACCGGATCTCCACCGCGGAGGGCGTCGGCCAGCGCGAGCCCGACCTCGGCTTCGCCTGGGTCGCCTGGCGCTGGGCGCTCGGCCACAACCTGGACGCCGTCCTGCGCGACGCCGAGCTGCCGGCCGGCGACTTCGTCCGTTGGACGAAGCAGCTGATCGACGTCCTCGGCCAGATCCAGGACGCCGCCGGCGAGGACACCGACCTGCGGAGCACCGCCCGCAAGGCGGTCGACTCCCTCCGCCGCGGCATCATCGCCTACTCCTCGGTCGGCTAGCGGTCCACCGGCGGTGCCGCCGGATGTGCGGGGCGGTCCCCGCGCGCCCGGCGGCACCGCTCCGCAGCCGCATCAGGACGCGGCGTCCGCCAGCACCGCGACGACGCGTTCGAGCGAGCCGCCGAGGCCCCAGCGTTCGGCGAGCGCCTCCAGGGCCATCGGGTCGAGGGGCTCGGCGGGCAGGGCCGGGTCGAAGGCGGGCAGCGGCACGTCGGTGGCGACCCGGACGACCGTGGGCGCCACGTCGAGGTAGGCGGCGCCCTCCAGGAGGTTCCTCCGCCGGGCGGGGGTGAGCTTGGAGGTCGGGTCGGCGGCCGCGGCGCGCACCCCGGCCAGGTCGCCGTAGCTCCGGATCAGCTGGGCGGCGGTCTTCTCGCCGATCCCCTTGACCCCGGGCAGGCCGTCGCTGGCGTCGCCGCGCAGCGCGGCCATGTCCGCGTACGCGGCCCCGTCGACGCCGTACTTCTCCAGCAGGTGGGCGTCGTCGACGCGTTCGGCCGAGCCGACGCCCTTGACCGGGTAGAGCACGGTGACGCCGCGGGCGTCGTCGACCAGCTGGAAGAGGTCGCGGTCGCCGGTGACGATCTCCACCGGCCCCGCGGCGCGGGTGGCGAGGGTGCCGATGACGTCGTCGGCCTCGTAGCCGGGGGCGCCGACCCGGGCGATGCCGAGGGCGTCGAGCACCTGCTCGATCACCGGCACCTGCGGGGAGAGCGTGTCGGGGATCTCCTCCTCGCCCTCGACCGAGGGCTCGGCGGCCAGCCGGTGCGTCTTGTAGGTGGGGACGAGGTCGACCCGCCACTGCGGGCGCCAGTCGGCGTCCATGCAGGCGACCAGCTGGTCCGGCCGGTGGTCCTGGACGAGGCGGGCGATGAAGTCGAGCAGCCCGCGGACGGCGTTCACCGGCTCGCCCCCGGGGGACTTCAGGGACTCCGGGACACCGAAGTAGGCACGGAAGTAGAGGCTCGCCGTGTCGAGCAGCATCAGGCGCGGTGCGGTCACCCTCCGCATCATGCCGTACCCGTCCGACGGCCGGGGCCGTCAGTGCCGGTGCGGACCGCTGCGGTGCACGGGGCCGTGCGCGTCCGCGCAGTGCTCCTGCCCGTCGGCCGCGGCCTGCCCGTCGGCCTCCGCCGAACGGCCGATCTGCAGCAGCTCCTGCGGTCCCTCCTCGCCGACGTGGTCGACCTGGAGGGTGGCGTGGGCGATCCCGTACTCGTCGCGGACCCGGCGCTGCAGCTCGCGGCGGACGGCGTGGCAGTCCCCGCCGGGGGCGACCAGGATGTGCGCGGACAGTGCCGGCTCGCCGGAGGTGATCTCCCAGATGTGCAGGTCGTGGATCTCCTCGACCAGCGGCACCGCGACCAGCCGGTCCGCCACCGTGTCCGGGTCGACGCCGGCCGGGGCGGCCTCCAGGAAGATCCGGGCGGAGTCGCGGACGAGCCCGGTGCCGGCCCGCAGCATCAGCCCCACCACCACCAGCGAGGCGATCGCGTCCGCCCGGACGAACCCGGTGAGCATCACCACGAGACCGGCGATCGCGGTCGCGATGAAGGCGTAGAGGTCGGTGAGCACGTGCTGGAAGGCGCCCTCGACGTTGAGCGAGCTGCGGTTGGCCCGGGACATGCACCAGGTGGCCGCGAGGTTGACCACGATCCCGACCAGTGCGGTGTACAGCACCAGCGAGCCGTGCACCTGCGGCGGGTCGATCAGCCGGGTGACCGCCTCGTAGCCGAGCCAGGCGGAGAGCACCAGCAGGGTGACGCCGTTCGCCTGGGCGGAGAGGATCTCGGCCCGCTTCAGGCCGTAGGTGTAGCCGCCGCGGGCGGGCCGGGCGGCCAGCCGCATGGCGACCAGGGCGAGCGCGATCGAGGCCGCGTCGGTCAGCATGTGCGCGGCGTCCGAGATCAGCGCCAGCGAGGAGGCCGCCAGGCCGACCACGACCTCGCCCGCCATGAAGACGGTGATCAGCACCAGGGCGGAGACCAGCCAGCGGCGGTCGGCGTCGGCGGACACCCCGTGGCCGTGCGCGTGGCCCTTCCCGCCGTGCCCGTGCCCGTCGTGGGCGCCGTGCCCGTCCGCCGCGCGGTCGTGGTCGCCGTGTTCGTGCAGGGCCGTCCCGTGCGCGCCGCGGTCGTGCTCGTGGTGCTCGCCGGCCATCGGAGTCCTCTCGTGCCCGTGCTGCCCGTGCGGGCGGCGGAAGGCGCCCGCACCCGAAGTGAACCCCAGAACGGACGAAGATCCAAAGCCTGCACTGGTGACCGTTGTCGTTGCCGCGCAGGGCCGTTCGGGCGACGGCGCCGCGATCCCCCGCGCGGCCGGGCCGGGCGCGGGTCAGGCGGTGACGGCGGCCTGGGCGCGCACCTCGGCCGCGGTCCGCACCAGGGCGGTCATCAGCCGCAGGTCGTCGCCCTGCTCGGGGTGCCACTGGACGCCGAGGGTGAACCCGGCGCCCTCGATCGCCTCGACCGTGCCGTCCTCGGCCCATGCGGACACCGACAGCCCCTGGCCGAGGCGGTCGACCGCCTGGTGGTGGTAGGTGGGGACGTCCACCGAGGGGTCCGGCAGCAGCTCGCCGAGCAGGGTGTCGGGCACCGGCCGCACCGCGTGGCGCCCGTAGGTGCCGGGTGCGCCGATGTGGCCGTGGTGGCCGACCACGTCCGGCAGGTGCTGCAGCAGGGTGCCGCCGCGGACCACGTTGAGCAGCTGCATGCCGCGGCAGATCCCGAGCACGGGCAGCTCGGCGGCGAGCGCGGCGCGCAGCAGCGCGGACTCCCAGACGTCCCGCTCGGGCTCGCCGCCGTCGGTCTCGGGGTGGCGGGCGGCGCCGTAGCGGGCGGGGTCGATGTCGGCGCCGCCGGCGATCACCAGTGCGTCGATCCGGGCGACGGCGTCGGCGGCGTGTTCGGCCGCGTCCGGCGGCAGCAGCACGGCGAGCCCGCCGGCTGCCTGCACCACGGACGGGTAGCGCTCGGCCAGCAGGACGGTGCGGATGCTGTCCCAGCGGCCCCAGGCCGCGTCGAGGACGGAGGTGCTGATGCCGATCACGGGCCGAGGAGTCATGGCGGGCATTCTGCCTCCTCACGGGCCGCCGTGGCGCGATCGGGCAGTGCGGCACGCGCCACACCGCCGCCGTCGGCGGTACGACGTACGGTAACCGTGTCGTGTCGGAACGTGCTCGGCGAGTGGCGGAGGTGCCCGATGGCGGGAGCGGAACCGGGGGTACCCCGGAGGTTGGCCGGCCGGGTCGCGGTGGTGACCGGGGTGAGCGGCTTCGCGGGGGAGGCCGGGGCCGCGGTGGCCCGGCGGCTCGCCGCGGAGGGCGCCCGGGTGGTGTGCGCGGACCCGGACGAGAAGGCGGGGCAGTCGGTGGCCCGCTCGGTGGGCGGCCTGTTCGTGCACACCGACCCGCTGGACGAGTACATGGTGGAGGCGCTCTTCGACGAGGCGTACGAGACCCTCGGCGGGGTGGACGCGGTGGTGAACGGCCCGTGCGGCGCGCCGCCCGCCGACGGCCCGGCGCTGGAGGTGCCGCCGGACACCTGGCGGGTCGTCCAGGGCACCCGGCTGACCGCCGTCTTCTTCTGCTGCCGGGCCGCCCTGCCCTACCTGCGGCGGCACGGGCACGGCTCGGTGGTCAACCTGGCCGGTCCGGCGGCCGAGGGCGGGCTGGCCGCCGCGGTCGCCGCGGCCGGGGTCGGTGCGCTCACCCGGGAGCTCGCGGACGCCTTCGGGCCGGAGGGCATCCGCTTCAACGCGCTCGGCGGCGGCGACGCGGAACGGCTCGCCGCCGCGGCGGCCTGGCTCGCGAGCGACGACTCCGCCGGGGTCAACGGCAGCCTGGTCCGATTCTCACCGTAATCTCATCGCGAACAGGGCGTTTCGGCCCTCCTGCTGATATGGCGCTTATCCGCCCGCCCTTAGATTCGATGGCGTGAGCGAGCAGATTCCCGCCGGGTGGTACCCGGATCCGAAGGACACCAGCGACCCCCGGCCCGAGCGCTACTGGGACGGCAAGGGCTGGACGGCGACCACCCGTCCCGCACCCGGTGGCGAGACGCCCGCACCCGGTGCCGAGGCCCCCGGGGCGGCCGCGGACGGCGACGGGCCCACCGTGATCGAGGGCCGTGTCCTGGACGACGGGCCGACGGTGCGCTACCCGGAGATGCCGACGGCCGTCCCCGCTCCGCCGAAGCCCCGCCGGCGCCCCTCGCGCCCGGTGGTCGTGGCGGCGGCCGTGGCCGCGGTGGCCGGCCTCGCGGTCGGCTCCGGCATCACCTACCTGGCCATGGACGACGACGGCGCCCGGGCGTCGGCGGCCCGCCCCTTCGACGGCCGCCACCGCCTCGGCGGCAACGGCTCGGACGGCTTCGGTTTCCCCGGCCTCCCCGGTCAGAACGGCGACCAGGGCGGTGGCCGGGGCGACGGCCAGGGCGGCGGAAACGGCCTCGGCCGCGGCGGCCGGAACGCCACGACCGCCGTCGACGTGGTGAACGGCATCAGTCTGCCGGTGCCCTCCGGCTGGCAGGGCGCCACCACCCCCGACGGCCATGCCGCGCTCTCCATCGGCTCGTACACCTGCCCCGACGGCGAGGGCACCTGCTCGCTCGGTGGCGCCTCCACCGGCACCGTCGAGGGCAGCGACGCCAAGCAGGCCGCCCTCACCGACATCGCCGTCGCGGCCAAGGAGGCCTACGGCGACGTGAAGTCCCACCAGGAGCTGAAGTCGGAGGCGGTCACCGTCGCCGGGCGCAGCGGCTACCTCGTCCGCTGGAAGGTCGACGCCCCGCAGGGCAACGACGGCTACGTGGAGACGGTGGTCTTCCCCGGCGCGAAGGCGGGCAGCCTGGTCGCCGTCCACCTCGGCTTCGACATCGCCGACAAGGCGCCCGACCTCGCCCAGATGGACACCATCGTCAAGGGCATCGCCGCCGCGAAGGCGACCGGCCCCGGCGGCACCTGACGGATCCCCGACCACCCGGCGGGGCGCGCCTCAGAGGAAGGTGCGCCCCTCGCCGCGGTAGGTCGGCACCGTCTCCACCACCCGGTCGCCCTCCATCAGGTGGAGTTCCGCGAAGCGCTCGCAGAGCTCGCCGGCCTTGGCGTGCCGGAACCACACCCGGTCGCCGATCAGCAGGTCGTCGGCGGCCGCGCCGAGCAGCGGCGTCTGCACCTCGCCCGCGCCCTCCTGCGGGTCGTAGCGCAGGCCCTCCGGCAGGTACGGCACGGGGGAGCGGTCACCGCCGGCCGGACCGGAGGCCGGGTAGCCGCCGCCGAGCACCGTCACCACGCCCACCCCGGGCCGGCGGACCACCGGCTGGGCGAACAGCGCCGCGGGCCGCCCCCGGAACGACGCGTAGTTGTCGAACAGCCGGGGCTGGTACAGGCCCGACCCCGCCGCGACCTCGGTGACGGCCGATTCGGCCACCGTCGACTCCACGCTGCCGGTGCCGCCGCCGTTCACGAACTCCAGCTCCGCGACCTGCCGCAGCCGCTGCACCACCGCGGCCCGCCGCTCGGCCAGCTCCGCCCGGGCCCGGGTCTGCATCATCCGCACCAGCTGCGAGCGCAGCGGCCGGCCGGCGACCCGGTCGCCGACGCCGGCGATGTGGCCCTCGTAGGCCATCAGGCCGACCACCTCGAAGCCCGGCCGGTTCTGCACCAGCTCGGCGAAGGCGCCCAGGGCCTCGGGGGTGCGCAGCGGCGAGCGCCGGGCGCCGAAGCGGACCCGTCCGCCCAACAGTTCCAGCGAGGTGTCCAGCTCCAGGCAGACCCGGACGGTCTCCGGGCCCCCGCGGGAGGAGTCGATCAGGTCCAGCTGCGAGGGGTCGTCCAGCAGGACGGTGATCGCCCCGGCGAGCTCGGGATCGTCGGTGAGCTCGCCGAAGCCGGCCCGGTCGGCCGACGGGTAGGCGAGCAGGACGTCGGTGAAGCCCTGGCGGGCCAGCCAGATCGACTCGGCCAGGGTGAAGCTCATGATCCCGGCGAAGCCCTCGGTGGCCAGCACCCGCTCCAGCAGGGCGCGGCAGCGCACCGACTTGCTCGCCACCCGGACCGGCTTGCCGCCGGCCCGGCGCACCAGGTCGGCCGCGTTGGCGTCGAACGCGGCCAGGTCGACGATCGCGAACGGCGCGTCGAGGTGCGCGGTGGCCCGGTCGTACCGGGAGCGGTCCGAGACGGCGCCGGACACGGCGGGGGCGAGGTCGGTGGCCATGGCGGCAGCGTCCCACACGGTGGCTACCGCTGGGTAGAGGCGGCGACCGGGGAGGCGGCCGCTCCGGACGCGGCCGGGGACGCGGTGGGGGAGACCGTCGCGGACGGCGTGGCGGAGGTCAGGCTGTCGGCGGCCGCGGCGGCCACCGACTCCACCAGGGCGATGCCCTCCTCCTCGGTGTCCGAGCCGTCGGTCAGCACCGCCACCAGCAGCTCGCGCCCGTCGTGCACCACCCGGCCGATGCTGTTGACCACCCAGGCCCCTTCCGCCGTCCGCGGCAGCCAGCCGTTCTTGAGGTGCACCGCGCGGTCGTCGTCCGCGGCCGAGACGCCCCAGCGCTGGTCGGCGGCTATCAGCCCCATCAGCTTCCGCAGGTACGCCCGGGACCCATCGCCCAGCACGCCGTCGGTGCCGAACACCAGCCGCAGCAGCCGCAGCTGGTCCTCGGCCGTGGTGGTGGTCAGGCCCCAGTAGCCGTCGGTGCCGGCCGTCGTCCCGGTGAGGCCGAACGCGGCGTTGGCGGCGTCCAGCCCCTCGTCCCCGCCGATCCGGCCGAACAGGTCGGTGGTCGCGTCGTTGTCGCTGTTCTCGATCATCAGTGCGGCCGCGGAGCGCTGGTCGTCGGTCAGCATCCCGCCGGTCCGCCACAGCAGGGCCGCCAGGATGTCGACCTTGACGATGCCGGCGGTGACGAACCGGTCCGTCCCGTACGCGGCGCTCGCGCCGGACGCGGTGTCCAGCACGGCGACCGCCAGGTGGCCGCCGTCGTCCTGCAGCGCGGCGGCGAGCTCCGCGTCCGGGTCGAGCGCGGGGGCCGCCGAGGCCGTGGCCGCCGCCACCGGCACCGTGCCCCCGTCCGAGCGCTCCCGGTGCAGCCACACCCCGGTCGCGGCGAGGGCGAGGAGGACCAGGAGGGCGCCGCGGCGCTGTCGGCGGCGGCGCCTGCGGGCCGCGGTGCGGGTCCGTCGGGCTGAGGTCATGCCGGCGATCCTGGGCGGGGCTCCTCGGGCTCGGGTGAGGCCGGAGTGAGCACCGTCTGAGAAGCCGGAGATGTGGGTGGCATACCCTCGACGGGTGGAGCGCAAGAACATTCCGAACCCCGGTTTCGCCGACGACGACGGCACCGCCGACCCCCGCCTCGTCCGGGCCCTCGACGCCTGGGCGCAGGACCCGTCGCAGGAGCCCGAGCTCCTCGAGGCCCTCACCCCGAGCCGGCTGATGGTGCCGATCGTGGCCCTGCTGGGCGAGGTCGAGACCGACGCGAACGGGCTCAAGCACGAGAAGACCAGCGACATGGCCGTCCCCGTGATCGAGGCCGCCGACGGGCGGCGCGCCCTGCCGGCCTTCACCTCGCTGGAGACCATGGCCCGCTGGCGCGCCGACGCCCGGCCGGCGCCGGTCGCCGCACCGCAGGCCGCGATGGTCGCCTTCTCGGAGCGCGCCGACACCCTGCTGCTCGACCCGGCGGGGCCGGTCACCTACCTGCTGCACGGGGCACGGCTGCGGGCCGTCGCGGAGAACCGGCGGTACGTCCGGCCGGCCGCCGACCCGGACGTGCGCGGGGCGCTGCGGGACCTGCTCGCGGCGGAGCCGGCGGTGGCCCGCGGGTACCTGCGGCCGGACGGCGACGCGGACGCGGTCCTCGCGCTGGTGCCCGCGGCGGGGGCGGGCGAGGAGGAGCTGCGGGCAGCCGTAGACCGGCTGGTCGCGGGTCTCGCCGGGGACGCCATCCTCCGGGTCCGCCTGGACCGCGGCCTCCAGCTCGCCGTGCTCCGCACCGACCTCCCCGAGGAGCCGTTCTACTCCGCGGCGGAGTAGGGCGGATCCACAGCGCGAACCACAGGGGCGCGGGGGGGGGGGGGCGGCGGGGGGGAGGGGGCGGGGCGGCCGCAGCGCGCGCCCGCGGCCGCCCCCCCCCCCGACGCACCGACACGAAAAAC
>NZ_JBFBJY010000054.1:0-57813 GCF_040702125.1 Kitasatospora sp. NPDC085895
CTCCACCCGCGGGTGGAGGGGCCCTTCGCCGTCGGTCCGAGGCCGTGCGGCCGGGTCAGAGCTCCTTGGCCGTCTCCCGCTGCGCCGGGACGTCGGCGGCGAGGATGGTGCCCTCCTCCGGGAAGTGGCAGGCCGTCAGGTGGCCCTCGCGGCTGCCGGAGAGCTGCACCAGCGGCGGCTCCTCCGTCGCGCACTTGTCCTGCGCCTTCCAGCACCGGGTGCGGAAGCGGCAGCCCGACGGCGGGTTGATCGGCGACGGGACGTCGCCGACCAGGCGGATCCGCTCACGGGCGTCGTCCGGGTCCGGCTCCGGAACGGCGGAGAGCAGCGCGTGCGTGTACGGGTGCCGGGGGGCCTCGTAGAGCGACTGGCGGTCGGCGATCTCGACGATCTTGCCGAGGTACATCACCGCGACGCGCTGCGAGAAGTGCCGCACGACGGCGAGGTCGTGGGCGATGAACAGGAACGCGATGCCGAGGTCCTTCTGCAGCTGCTGCAGCAGGTTGACGACCTGGGCCTGGATGGAGACGTCCAGCGCGGAGACCGGCTCGTCGGCCACGATCAGCTTCGGGTTCAGCGACAGTGCGCGGGCGACGCCGATGCGCTGGCGCTGGCCGC
Organism: Kitasatospora sp. NPDC085895; assembly: GCF_040702125.1. Taxonomy (NCBI): domain Bacteria; kingdom Bacillati; phylum Actinomycetota; class Actinomycetes; order Kitasatosporales; family Streptomycetaceae; genus Kitasatospora; species Kitasatospora sp. NPDC085895. The sequence goes on from NZ_JBFBJY010000054.1 coordinate 619, forward strand.
CGGAGAACTCGTGCGGGAAGCGGTTGTAGTGCTCCGGGTTGAGGCCGACCGTCTCCAGCAGCTCCTGGACGCGCCGCTGGACGCCGCCGGGCGGGTTGATCCCGTTGATCTCCATCGGCGCGGAGATGATCGAACCGACGGTGTGCCGCGGGTTCAGCGAGGAGTACGGGTCCTGGAAGATCATCTGGATCTCGGACCGGATCGGCGCGAGCTCCTTGCGCGAGGCGTGCGTGATGTCGCGGCCCGCGTAGGAGATCGAACCGGCGGTGGGCTCCAGCAGGCGGGTGACCAGCCGGCCGGTGGTCGACTTGCCGCAGCCGGACTCGCCGACCAGGCCGACCGACTCGCCGGCGTGCACGGTCAGGTCGACGCCGTCGACCGCGTGGACGGCGCCCACCTTGCGCTTGAACAGGAAGCCGTCCATCACCGGGAAGTGCTTCTGCAGCCCGGTGATGGTCAGCAGCGGGTCGGTCGAGGCCGGGGTGCCCGACGCGGACTTGTCGAGGGTCAGCTCGTTGCTCATGGTGTCTCTGCCCGTCCTGTCAGCCGAGCCGCGGCTGGATCTGATCGATGAAGATGTCCTGCTTCTGGGCCGCCGTCAGGTGGCAGGCGGTCGCGTGGCCGGCCTCCGGGAGGAGGGCCGGGCGCTCGGTGGTGCAGCCGCCGCCGACGACCTTCTCGCGGAAGTCGCAGCGCGGGTTGAACGGGCAACCGGACGGCAGGTGGATCAGGCTCGGCGGGGTGCCGCGGACCGGCCGCAGCGGAACGTCGACCGGGCCGGAGAGGTTCGGCATCGAGGAGAGCAGGCCCCAGGTGTACGGGTGCTGCGGGGTCTTGAGGACCTCGCGCACCGTGCCCCGCTCCACCGCGCGGCCCGCGTACATCACCATGATCTTCTGCGCGGTGTTGGCGACCACGCCGAGGTCGTGGGTGATCAGGATGATGGCGGTGCCCATCTCCTGCTGCAGGTCCTTCAGCAGGTCGAGGATCTGCGCCTGCACGGTGACGTCCAGCGCGGTGGTCGGCTCGTCCGCGATGACCAGCTTCGGGTTGCAGACCAGCGACATCGCGATCATCGCGCGCTGGCGCATGCCGCCGGAGAACTGGTGCGGGTAGTCGTCCACGCGCACGTTCGGCTGCGGGATGCCGACCTTGGTCAGCATCTCGATGGCCCGGTCCCGGGCCTCCTTCTTGGAGGCGCCGGTGTGCTTGCGGAAGGTCTCGCCGATCTGCTTGCCGATCGTGTGGAACGGCGACAGGGCGGTCAGCGGGTCCTGGAAGATCATCGACATCGTCTTGCCGCGGAGCTTCTCCAGCTCCTTGGTGGGCGCGCCCACCAGCTCCTGGCCGGCCAGCTTGATCGAGCCGCTGATGTCGGTCTTCTCGGGGTTGTGGAGGCCGAGGATCGCCAGGTTGGTGACGGACTTGCCGGACCCGGACTCACCGACGATGCCGAGGGTGGTGCCCGGCTCCACGTCGAAGGAGAGGTTGTCCACGGCCCGGACCACGCCGTCCTCGGTGCTGAAGCGGACCGAGAGGTCGCGGACTGAGAGGAAGGCGGTGCTGCTGCCGCCGCCGGCGGCCGCCTCCTCGGGCTTGGCCTGGGTGGTCATGGACTGGGCTCCTCGGTGCGGTACGTGAGGTGGGAACTGCGGTTGCGGCCAGGGGGTGCGGCCGTCAGGCCAGACGGATGCGCGGGTCGATCAGGGCGTAGACGGCGTCGACCACGATGTTGAAGATCACGATGAAGGTGGCGGCCACCATGGTCACGCCGACCAGCATCGACAGGTCGGAGTCGATGAACGACCGGATCGCGAGCTCACCGAGGCCGTGCAGGCCGAACGTGCTCTCCGTGATGATCGCGCCGCCGAGCAGGACGCCCAGGTCGATGCCGAAGACGGTGACGATGGTGCCCATCGCGCCGCGCCAGGCGTACCGCATGAAGACCGAGGTGCCCGACATGCCCTTGGCCCGGGCGGTGCGGACGTAGTCCTCGGTGAGCTGCTCCACCATCGAGGAGCGGGTCATACGGGTGTAGTTGGCCGTCCAGATCAGCGAGAGCACGATCCACGGGACGAGCAGGCCGGTGAACCAGCCGATCGGGTCCTCGGTGATCGGCACGTAGGTGGGCAGGTCCAGCAGGTCGGTGCTGTAGACCAGCGCCCAGAGGGCCAGCGGGCCTGCGACGTAGATCTGCATCGAGGTGGCCACCAGCGAAGCGGCACTGGCGATCTTGTCCGCCGCCTTGCCCTGCTTGTGGGCGGCCAGCATGCCGGTGCCGATGCCGAAGACCAGGAAGACCACGGCCGAGCCGACGGTCAGCGACAGCGTGGTCGGGAAGCGGTCCATCAGGGTGTCGAGGACCATGTCCTTCTTGACGAAGGACCAGCCGAAGCACGGCGCGTCACAGTGCGGGACGTCACCGCCGGGGTACGTGTGGCCCACGAAGATGCCCGACAGCCAGTTCCAGTACTGCATGGGGACGGACTGGTCCAGTCCCATGCTGTGCTTGATCAGGACGAGGTTCTCGGGCGAACAGACCTTGCCGCAGTACAGCCGCGCCGGGTCCGCCGGAATGGCGAAGAAGAGCGCGAAGGTGATCATGCTGATGATCAGCAGGATGACGAGGGCGCCGAGGGATCGGCGGACTAGGAATCGGAGCATGGGGTCGGGCTCTCCTGATCGGGGCGCCGGCTGCGGGTGCGGTGGCTTGCAGGGGCGGGGTAGGGCTGAGGGGGGCCGACCGGTGGGGCACCGACCGTTCGGCCGGTGCCCCACCGTGGCTACTGCGTGGTGCCGGTGACTACTTGACGTAGATGTTCAGCGGCGACTGCAGACCGAACAGCGTGTCGTACTTCACGCCGCCCAGGCCGGAGCCGTACAGGCTCAGCGAGCGCTGGTAGACGTCCGGGATGGACACGGCCTTCTGCTGGAGCTTCTTGTCCAGGGCCGCCCACGCCTTGCCCTGCTCGACCGGGTCGGCGATCTTGACCGCGGCGTCGATCGCGGAGTTGACCTCCGGGTCGTTCAGGTGCGCGTAGTTGGAGGCACCGTCCGCGATCGCGCGGCCGTCCCACACCGGCTGCAGCGAGGTGTAGCCGGTCGGCCAGTCGGCGCCCCAGCCGCCCCAGTACAGGTCGTACTCGTTGTTCACGAGGCCGATGGCGTCGTAGTAGGTCTTGGCGTCGAGCGGCTTCGGAACGAACTTGAAGCCGGCCGCCTCCAGGGCGACGCGGATCGCCTCGGTGACCTTCTGCTGCAGCGGGGTGTTGTTGTAGGCGTAGACGATGGTCTGGCCCATCGCGTTGGCCTCGGTCAGCAGCTTCTTGGCCGCCTCCGGGTCACCCTGCGGCTTCTTGAGCGTGTCGTAGACGTCGCTCTTCTCGTAGCCCAGGACGGTCGGGCTCATGTAGGTGGTGGCGTAGTCGCCGTAGCTGGTGCCGCCCTGGAGCTGACGGGTCTGCTGGTGCGGGAAGGCCCGGATGAGCGCCTCGCGGACCTTCTGGTCCTTGATGCGGGTGTTGTTGATGAAGTAGTAGTCGACGTACGGCGACAGGCCCTCGAGCGTGCGGGGCTTGAGCTTCGCGTCGGCCTTCACCTGGTCGATGAAGCTGGGGTGGACCTGGTTGTGGAAGCTGAAGGCGAGCTTGTCGGCACCGTTGTCCGCCATGAAGCGCTCGGTGGACTGCTGCGCCTGGACGCCGAACTCCATGTGCCACTTGTCCGGGTAGGCGTTCCGGATCGGGTCGGTGGCCGGGTCCCAGTTGGGGTTGCGGACCAGGTCGAGCGACTTGTCGGTGACGTGCTCGACGATCTGGTACGGGCCGGACGAGAACGGCTTCTTGTCGTAGGCGTCCTTGGTGTCCTGGGCCTTCGGCACGACACCGTAGCCGGTCATCGCCAGGGTGAAGTTGGCGTCCGGGTGGGCGTCCTTGAAGGTGAAGACGACGGTCTTGGCGTCGGGCGCCTGCACCGCGTCCAGGCTCTTGCCGTCGTACGGACCGGCGTACGCCTCGCGGTACTTGTCACCGGCGAGCCAGGTCTGGACGTAGGTCGGGCCCGACTTCACGAAGGAGGCGAAGGTGCGCTCGATCGAGTACTTGACGTCGGCCGAGGTGATCGGGGTGCCGTCCTGCCACTTCACGCCGTCCTTCAGCGTGAACTTCCAGGTCTTGCCGCCGTCGGTGGTGGTGCCCGTGTCGGTGGCGAGGTCGCCGACCAGCTTCTGGGTGCCGTCCGGCAGGTACTTGTAGCCCGTCAGCTGACGGGTGAGCAGCAGCGAGACCTCGCTGTTGTAGTTCAGGTAGATCTGCGCCGGGTCGAGGTGCGAGAAGTCGTCGCGGTCGATCATGTTGACCGTGCCGCCCTTCTTCGCGTTCGGCTCCGCAGCCGCCGGGCCCTTGGAGTCCTCGGCAGTGCCGACCGAGATGCTGGCGGCCTTCACCGGCTCCTTGGAGGCACCGGAGCCGGCACCGTCGCCGTTGGAGTGGCCGCTGGAGCACGCGGTGGTGACGGTCAGGGCCCCGGCCACCATGATGGCGGCGGCGAGCCGCCGCGACTTGCGAGCGTTCATCTTCATCCTGCCTGTGGAAGGTGTCTGCATTTCAGTTGGGTGCCCGGGGCTGGGGTGCCCATCCCCCCGGAGTCTTTGGGGCTGCTCGGTGCCCGCTGGTGGGGTCAGCGGTTGGCCTTCGGGTCGAATGCGTCCCGGACGGAGTCGCCGAGCAGGTTGAACGCGAGGACGAACAGCACCATCGCCAGACCCGGGAAGATCAGGAAGGTGATGTCGGTTCGCAGGTACTGGGCCGCGTCGGCGATCATGCGGCCCCAGTCGGGGGTGGGCTCGGTGACACCGACGCCCAGGTAGGACAGGCCGGCCTCGGCCGTGACGAAGGCGGGGAGCGCCAGCGTCGACTGCACCAGGATCGGCGTCCACAGGTTGGGGAGGAGCTCCTTGAAGATGATCCGCGCCGGCGAGGCACCGGTCACCTTCGCCGCCTCGACGAACTCCCGCTCGCGCAGCGACAGGGTGGTGGCGCGCAGGATGCGGGCCAGCGACATCCAGCCGAGCAGCGAGAGGACGATCGTCACCGCGGTGAAGGACAGCCAGGTCGGCTGCGCCTCGTTGTTGGCGACCAGCAGGCCGCTGACCACCGGCATGGTGGCGATCAGGAAGATCTGCGACGGGAAGGACATCAGGACGTCGATGACCCGGCCGATCAGGTAGTCCGTCTTGCCGCCGAGGTAGCCGGCCGCGATGCCCAGCGCCACACCGATGACGGTGGTGAGCAGGGAGACCGCGAAGGCGATCAGCAGCGAGGTGCGGATGCCGTAGATCAGCAGGGTGAACAGGTCGCGGCCCAGGCCGGGCTCGAGGCCGAACCAGAAGTCGCCGCTCATACCGCCGTTGGGGCCCGTCGGCAGACCGGAGTCGGTCAGCAGGTCGGGCGTGTTCTGGCCGTAGTGGGTGACCGGGTCCTTGCCGTAGACCATCGAGATGACGGGGGCGAGGAGGGCGATCACCACGAAGGCCAGCACGATCACGCCGCTGACCACGCCGGTGCGGTCGCGCAGGAAGCGCCGCCACATGAGCTTGCCCGGGGAGAGGCCCCGGAAGCCAGGATCTGACGGAGCGTCGGCCGTGCTGGTGGCGTCGAGGTCCGACGTGGACCCGACCAGAACGCTGTCGTCGTCCGTCGTGGCCCCGGTTGGCGTCGTCATGGTGCTAAAGCTCCCGACCGTGGTCTGTGTGCAGCAAGGAGAAAAAGTTGGATGCACGGACTCTTGCAAGTCGTTAATCGAACGTCAAGAGTTCCTCACTTCGCGGACGCCCATTTCTTGCTTCGTGCTGCAATGTCAACCACTTCGTAGTGTGGAATCGCTTGACATGCCCTCTGTGAGACGGTCAAAAGCGGACATACGACTGTATAGCGTGTTCACGCGTCCGTAACGTGCCGGGGTGGCATCCGCTATGTGGACGCCGAATCCGTCGGCGCCAACGGTCGATGCGCGTAGACTAGTTGTCCGTTTTGGGTATTTCCGGGCGAATTGTCGACGGTGTTGCACCGTCCGATAATCGGACACTAGTGTTTTGCGGTAGGCGGGTCGAATATTTGGGCATCCCCGGGGTGTGTCGCCGAGCAATTCGCTCCCGCTCTTGGATGGCAAATTCACGCCACTGGCGAGTATTCGCCGTGCATTCTTCTGCGGCTACTTCTGGAAGCCGATGTCCTCGTAGACCGGGTCGGACATGCCGGGCGCGCCCAGGTTGGCGACCGCCCGCCGCACGGCGTAGATCGCCGGCCGCTGGTACAGCGGGATGAGGCCGGCCACCTGCCACGCCTGTTCGTCGGCCCGGTTGATGGCCTCGTAGCCCTCCTTGGCGGTCTCGCCCGACGCGGCCTCAGCGAGGGCCTCGTCGAGCGCCTGGCTGCCCACCTGGGAGACGTTCCCGCCCGCCCCCTGCTGGAAGGTACTGGCCAACGAGGTTGCAGGGAAAGGGGTTCCGGTGATGTCGAGCAACGTGAGGTCGAAGTCGTGCCGGTTCACGTACGTGGCGAGGAAATCGGCGTTCGGCACCTTCTGCACGGTGACCTGGATGCCCGCGAGGGCCAGCATCTCCAGCACCTGGGTGCTCTCGGCGGCCGCCACCTGGCCGGTCTGCGGCACGACCAGACGGAGCGTCAGCGGCTTGCCGTCCTTGCTGCGCATTCCGAAGCCCGGCCGGTCCCAGCCCGCCTTGTCGAGCTCGGCGTCCGCGGTGTCCACGTCGTACTGGCTGAGTCCGGCCGAGTTGTCGCGGTAGCCGTTCTGCCCCGGCACCAGGAAGTGGTTGTTCATCGGGGTGTACGCCCAGTCCAGGCCCTTGAGGCCGGTGCGGGCGATGGACTCCCGGTCGATCGCCCGCAGCACGGCCCGCCGCACGGCCGGATCGGTCAGCTGCGGGCTGCGGCCGTTCAGCACCAGTGCGCGGACGTTCGAGCCGCCGGCCTTGCGGATCTCGCCGGTGCCGACCTCCGCGGCGCGGTGGTAGGCCGTGGCGTCCGGGCCGATGTCGAAGTAGTCCACGCTGCCCCGGGCGAAGGCGTCCGCCATGGCGCCCGGGTCCATCGCGCGGAAGACGATCCGGTCCAGCAGCGGCTTCTCGCCCCACCAGCCCGGGTCGGCCTCCAGGGTGACCGTGCCGGTGGTGCGGTCGATCCCGGCCGGCCGGAAGGGGCCCGCGGTGGCCGGGATGCGGTCCGCCCAGCCGGTGTTGAACTGCTCGGGGGTGCCCGCGTGCGCGGCGGGCAGCAGCGGGGTGTCCGCCGCGTTGTTGAACATCGACTGCCACTCGGAGAACCGGGTGCGGAAGACCATCACGGCCTGGAAGTCGTCCTTGCCGCGGGTGACCGACTCGACCCGGTCGAAGCCCGCGGCGGTCGCCGTCCGGTAGGCCGGGTCGGTGCCGTTCAGCGCGCGCCAGGTGGCGGCCAGGTCCCGCCAGGTGACCGGGGTGCCGTCGGACCAGTGCGCCTTGGGGTTGAGGGTCCAGGTGACCGTCTGCCGGGCGTTCTCGGTGCCGCTCGCCGCGTCCAGCAGGAACGCCTTGTTGGGCGTCTGGGTGCCGCCCGCGTCGGAGTGCCAGAAGCTCGGCAGCAGGGCCTTCATGACCGCCGTGGTAGCCGGCTCGGCACCGTCGACGTGCAGCGGGTTCCACTGGGTCGGCAGGCGGTCCACCGCCCACTGCAGGGTGCCGCCCCGCTTCAGCGACGTCCGCGGCCGGGGGTTGGTGGCGGACAGCGTCATCCGCTGCGTCCCGCCGTCCATGCGGGCGCCGCCGTCGGATCCGGCCGGCGGTTCGCCGCTGCTCGCGCAGGAGCAGAGGGCGAGCGCCAGGGCGGCCGCCGACGCGGTCAGGGCGAGCGGGAACCGGGGTCTGGTCACGAGGGTCTCCCAGCGGGGCGGTGCGGCGGGGGCGGCCGTCTGCGCGGGTTGGGGCGGCTCGGCTGGGGGCACATCCTGCTGACCGGGCGCGCGCATTGTCGACCGGGTCCCGATCAAGGATTGGTAACGCGGCGCGGGAGGCGGCCCGGACGGGTGTCTTGCCCGGTTTTGCCCCGCCACTGGCGAGTAACCGCCAGAACGCCGCGGAGGCCGGGCCCGGACCGGCGGGTGCCGGCGGGCCCGGCCTCCGGGGGCCGTGCACGGGGCGGACCGGCCGGGAGCGGCCGGTCCACGAGGACCTGCGGGGATCAGGCGGGGAAGGTGAAGACCCGGTCCCTGCCGGACTTGTCGAGCACCGAGGCGATGCCGTCGGCGACGTCCTGCGGGGTGATCGGGGCGAGCGCCCCGTTCTTGCGGGTCTTGGCCTTGTCGAAGACGCCGTTCAGCGCGGTGTCTAGCTTGTCCAGGTCCCAGGTGAGGACGACCTTGCCGGAGGCGTCCGGGGCGAGGGTCAGCGCCCTGCTGGCCGTCAGCTTGCCGAAGTCCCACTTCAGCTTGCCGGCCTTCAGCGTCACGTTGCCGTTGAGGACCTGCTTGCCGAGCGAGGCCGCGGCCGCCTTGAGGGCGTCCTCGCCGACCTTCGGCTGGGCCGCGGTGAGCGTCAGCGCGACCTCGCCCTCGGGCTGCCCGGCCGCGCGGTTGCGGTACGCCTGTTCGACCTGGGCCGCGGCCGCCGCGGAGTCCAGGCCCTGGCCCGCCTTGCCGGGGACGACCTCGGTCTGGCCGGTCTCGGTGAAGCGGACGAAGCCCTCCTTGACGCCCTGGCCGGACCTCGCGGCCAGCTCGTCCAGCGCGGCCTTCAGCTTCGACTGGTCGACCTTGACCTCCGGCGCGACCGCCTTGGTGCCGCCCGCCAGCGAGCCGATCACCTCGACCGGGTTGTAGCTGTGCTTGGTCAGGCCGTCCACGGTGCCCGTGGTGTCGAAGCTCAGACCGGCGGTCGCCGGGTCCAGGCTCAGCGCCTGACCGCCCAGCTTGAGCTTGATCGGCTCCTTGCCGGTCTTGGCCACCGAGTCGTCGAGCGCGCTCACCGCCTGGTCGCGGGTGTCGCCGCCGATGTCGGTGCCGAGCACGGTGGTGCCCTTGGGGATGTCGGCCTGGTTGAGCATCAGACCGGTGCCGTACGCGGCGGCGCCGGCGAAGAGCACACCGCCGACGGCGTAGCCGGCCAGCTTGCGGGCCTTGCCCCGCTTCTTGGGTGCGGGTTCGGCGGACTCGGCCTTCGGGGGCGCCGGCTTGGGCGCCGGGGCCGGTGCGGGCGCGGCCTCCGCGGCGGCGGGGGCCGGACGTCCCCGGTCCGGAGCGGCGGCGCCGAACGGGCCGCCGAACGGGTCGGCCTGCGCGGGCGCCCCGCCGAACGGATCGGCGAACGGGTCGGCGGCGGCCGGGGCGGGGCCGGGTGCGAACGGGTCCGCGGGCGCGGCGAACGGGTCGGGCTGCGCGGGCGCCCCGCCGAACGGGTCCGCCGGACCGGCGAAGGGATCGGCCGCCGGGGGAGCCGAGCCGAACAGGCTGGCGGTCGGCACACCGGGTATCGAGCCGCCCGGGCGGCTCTCGTCGCGGATCGGCTCGAACCCGCCGACCTGGGTGTCCTCGGGCTCCGGCTGGGCGGCGCCGGCCGCCCGGCCCGCGGCGAACGGGTCGGCCGGGCCGGTGCGGAACGGGTTCTCCTGCACCGGGGCGGGACCGAACGGATCGGCGGGTGCACGGCGCGGCTCGCCGCCCGGCGCGCCGGGGGCGGCCGTCGGGCGGCCCTGCGCGGGCCCGGCGAACGGGTCCGCGGCGAAGCGCCCGGCCGGGCGCTGCCCGCCGCCGTCCGGACGGCCCTGCGCGGGCGCGGCGAACGGATCGGCGGCCGGCGCGGCGAACGGGTCCTGCGGAGCACCCTCGGGGCCGCCGGCGAACGGCGAGGCGGGGGCGCCGCCCGGCCGCGGCGCGCTACGCCGCTCGCCGGGCACCGGTCCGCGCGGACCGGGAGGGGCCGTCTGCGGCCCGCCCTGGGCGGCCGGCCGGGGCGCGCCCGCGGCGGGACGCGGAGCGCCCGGGGGAGCGGCCTGCGGGGTGGCCTGGGCGGCAGCCGCAGCGGCCTGCGGGCCCGGCTGCGGTGCCCCGCCCGGGGCGCCGGCCGGCACGGGGGCGGGCCCGGCGTCCTGGCGGCCCTTCTGGCGGGGGCGGAACCAGGCGCCGGTGGACTCCGACTCGCCGGCGCCGTCGGGGCGGCCCTGGCCGCCGGTGGCGCCGGCCGGGCCGCCCTGGGGGCCGCCCTCCTGCCACTCCGGCGGCAGGTTCGCCGGGGCGTCGGCGGTGCCGGCGTCGACGAGGCCGAGGACGGGGGAGCCGGTGCCCTCGGAGCGCGGCCCGGGCGCACCCGCCCCGGCCGCGGGCTCCTCGTTCTTGACGGGGCTGCGCACCACGACCGGCGGGATCGGCCGGGAGCCGGGGATGTTGATCCGGATCCGGGTGGTCAGGGTGGTCTCGGTCTTCGGCACCTCGTCGGCCGCGGCCTCCGGGGCGCCGGGGCCCCCCTGGGCGGCGGTGCCGAAGGGGTCGTCGTTGCGGCCGTGCGCGAACGCGGCGGCGCCCGGCAGTCCGGTGCCGTACGGCGGGGTGCCGGAAGGGTAGGCGTCCGCCCCGTCCGCGGTGCGGCGGCCGGGGTTGGCCCCACGGGGCGACGGGTACGCGCTGTCAGATTCGCGGCTGCTCAATGCTGCTCTGCTCCGGGTTCGCGGCCGCGCCGACGGGCGGCGGCCGCGGGTTGTGGGACGTCCCTCCGCGTGCGGTGCGGCACCGCGCTGCGGACCGGACGGACCCTCCGACACCAGCTTCTTCACGTGTTGGCTGAGACGGCGCCGCCGCCACGCGACTGGGGCGAAGGTACCTTCCCGCCCTGCGTCCGAGGCATCCGGGGCTGTCGTTCCCCGGCCGATCGGACCGGAGGCACCCGCACCGGCACCACCATACTGGGAAGCGCCGGGAGCCGGTCCGGATCGGAAAGAAGCCGATATGTCCGATAATTCCGCTATCGGGCTATGCGTAGGGGCCCTTGACGGGCCGTTGCCGATCGGCGCCGGCCGCGCCGGAACCGAGGGGCGTCCGGGTCGGCAGCGTCGCGCAGACCACCCCGGCGACCGCGCCCGCGAACAGGTAGAGGTACGAGGTCAGACCGGCCGCCAGGACGAAATCGCCCTCCGGGCGGGGCGCCATCATCACCATCAGCACGGCGAACCAGCCGGCCAGCGGGATGCCCGCGCCGAGCTTCGTGCCCGTCAGCCGGAGCCCGCCGTAGAACACCCCGCCGGTCGCGCCCAGCGCCAGCAGCACGCCGAACGGGGGCCACAGGGCCTGCACGAACGCTCCGCACAACGAGACCGCGGCCCCCACGAGGAACAGCGCCACGTAGGCCGCCACCCGGAAGCCGCGCGGCGGCAGCGGCTCGGCCATGCGCTCCGAGCGGGTCCCCAGCACCACCTGCAGCGCCTTCACGGCGCCACCCCGGCGAAGAGGTCCGTCTCCGGCAGTTCCCCGCCCGGCTCGCCGTGCACCAACTCGTAGTACTCGGTGGCCAGCAGCGGCTGCCCCAGGTCGTTGCTGAGCGCGAAGTACCGGCCGGCCACGGTGATCTGCGTCGCGTGCGCCCGCATCGCGGCCGCCTTCGCCCCGGCGTACGCCGTCCCGTCCAGCACCGTCGTCACCACCGCGTCGTCCACCACGCCGGGCACGTCGCCGGTGGCGGCGGTGCCGGGGAAGACCGCGGCGTCGGCCGTCTCCTTCAGCCCCTGCTCGATCACCGAGCGCGGCATCCGGTTGTAGTAGACCTTGGCGATCCGCCAGGCCTCGCCCAGCTCCGGGCGGTGCGCCGGGTCCGCGGCCAGCTCGTACGCCCGCAGCGCCACCCGGTGCGCCTGGACGTGGTCGGGGTGGCCGTAGCCGCCGTTCTCGTCGTAGGTGACCAGCACCTGCGGCCGGACCTCGCGGACCACCGCGACCAGGTGGTCGGCGGCCTCGTCCGGGTCGGCCTGCCAGAAGCAGTCCGGACGGTCGTTCTCGGCGACGCCCATCATCCCGGAGTCGCGGTAGCGGCCCGGGCCCCCGAGGAAGCGGAAGTCGGCGACGCCGACCGCGCGCATCGCCGCGGACAGCTCGCCGATCCGGTGCTCGCCCAGGGTGTCGTCCCGATCGGCCGTCAGGTGGGCCGACTCGGGCGGGATCACCTCACCGCCCTCGCCGAGGGTGCAGGTCACCAGCGTGACCAGGGCACCCTCGGCGGCGTACCGCGCCATGGTGGCTCCGTTGCCGATCGATTCGTCGTCGGGGTGCGCGTGCACCAGGAGCAGGCGGCGGGGCGGGCGGTCGGAGGCTGCGGTCATGGCCGTCAGCCTAGCGACCGCCGGTCCGTCAGAGCTTCAGGCCATTGATCATCCCTGCCACGTTGCTGGTGACCTCCTGGATCGACGGTGCGATCGAGGTGGAGGCGAGGTAGAAGCCGAGGAGCGCGCAGATGATCGCGTGCGCCAGTTTCAGGCCGGACCGGCGGACCAGGACCACCACGATGACCAGCATCAGCACGGCTGCGGAGACGGACAAAGCCATGAGGGCTCACACCCCTTCTCGGGTGCGCCGCCCGGGGCGGGCGGCGGGTCGTGCGGGACGGGCTCTCGATCCGGAACCGGGAAGGAACGGGACGGTCCGGCTCCGTATCGCGATGAGCAACACATACCCGATCGGTGACCCCGGTATTACGTACCGTGAGGTGGGCGAGCGTGGCGCGGGGGTGCTCCGGACGGCCGAACGGCCGGTGGCACACGGCCCGTGGGCCCGCCGCGGGCCGTTGCCCGGGGCTGCTCCGAACGAGTGATCACCGGCGGGGGCAGGCCGTAGGGTCGGGTGCCATGACCACCGAGAACCCTGCGGACACCTTCCCCCGGCAGTACGCGCGGACCCTGCGCTACACCGTCGGCGCGCCCCGCTCCTTCGCCGTCGCACCCGACGGCGGCCGGGTCGTCTTCCTGCGCTCCGGCTCCGGCCGCGACCGCGCCAACAGCCTCTGGACCCTCGACCCCGCCACCGGCGAGGAGCGGGTCGCCGCCGACCCCGCCGCCCTGCTCGGCGGCGGCGAGGAACACCTCTCGGCCGCCGAGAGGGCCCGCCGCGAGCGCAGCCGCGAGGGCTCCGCCGGCATCGTCGGCTACGCCCTCGACGCCACCGGCTCGCTCGCCGCCTTCGCCCTCTCCGGCCGGCTCTTCGCCGCCGACCTCGCCGCCGGCACCGCCCGCGAACTGCCCGCCGAGGGCCCGCTGCTGGACCCGCGGCCGGCCCCCGACGGCAGCCACGTCGCCTACGCCACCACCGCCGGCGCACTGCGCGTCACCCGCACCGACGGCGGCGGCGACCGCGCCCTCGCCGAGCCCGAGACCGACGGGGTCACCTGGGGCCAGGCCGAGTTCGCCGCCCAGGAGGAGATGGGCCGCGACCGCGGCCACTGGTGGTCGCCGGACAGCCGCCGGCTGCTCGTCGCCCGGGTCGACGACACCCCCGTCCGGCGCTGGTGGATCGCCGACCCGGCCAACCCCTCCGCCGCCCCCGCCGAGGTCGCCTACCCGGCCGCCGGCACCCCCAACGCCGAGGTCGGGCTCTGGCTCGTCGACCTGGACGGCGGCGCCCGCACCGAGGTGGTCTGGGACCGTGCGGCCTTCCCGTACCTGGCCCGGGTGCACTGGTCGGCCGGCGGCGCCCCGCTGCTGCTCGTCCAGGCCCGCGACCAGCGCAGCCAGCAGATCCGCACCGTCGACACCGCCGACGGCAGCACCGCCCCCCTCGTCGAGGAGCAGGACGGCGCCTGGCTGGAGCTCTTCGGCGGCGTCCCCGCCTGGACCCCGGACGGCCGGCTGGTGCGGATCTCCGACGAGAGCGGTGCCCGCGCCCTGCTGATCGGCGAACGGACCGTCACCGACGCCGCGCTGCACGTCCGTTCCGTCCTCGCCGTGAGCGACGACGAGGTGCTCTTCACCGCCTCCGAGGGCGAGGCGGGCAGCGGCCGCCCGCCCGGCTGGACGGGCCTGTTCCGGGCCGGTGCGGACGGCGTCGCCCCGTTCGGGCCGGACGGCGACGGCGCCGCGGCCGCCGTCCACGCCGGCGGCACCACCGTGCTCTCCAGCGCCTCCCCGGACCGCCCCGGCACCCTCGTCCAGGTGCTGCGGGACGGCACCGCCGTGGCCACCGTCGCCTCGTACGCCGAGACGCCGCTGCTCACCGCCCGCCCCGCCTTCCGCTTCGCCGGCACCCGGCGGATCCCCGCCGCCGTCCTGCTGCCCACCGGCCACGACCCCGAGCGGGACGGCCCGCTGCCCGTCCTCATGGACCCGTACGGCGGACCGCACGGCCAGCGCGTCGTGCAGGCGCACAACCCGCACCTGACCTCGCAGTGGTTCGCCGACCAGGGCTTCGCCGTGGTGGTCGCCGACGGCCGCGGCACCCCCGGCCGCAGCCCCGCCTGGGAGAAGTCGATCCGGCACGACTTCGCCGGCATCACCCTCGACGACCAGGTGCACGCCCTGCACGCACTCGCCGAGGAGTTCCCGCTCGACCTCGGCCGGGTCGCCATCCGCGGCTGGTCCTACGGCGGCTACCTCTCCGCCCTCGCCGTGCTGCGCCGCCCGGACGTCTTCCACGCGGCCGTCGCCGGCGCCCCCGTCACCGACTGGCGGCTCTACGACACCCACTACACCGAGCGGTACCTCGGCCACCCCGAACAGCACCCCGAGGTGTACGACGCCAACTCGCTGACCGCGGACGCGGCCAAGCTGGAACGGCCGCTGATGATCGTGCACGGGCTGGCCGACGACAACGTCGTCGCCGCGCACACCCTGCGGCTCTCCTCCGCGCTGCTCGCCGCCGGCCGCCCGCACACCGTGCTGCCGCTCTCCGGGGTCACCCACATGACTCCGCAGGAGCAGGTCGCGGAGAACCTGCTGCTGCTCCAGGTCGACTTCCTGAAGCGCTCGCTGGGGCTCTGACCCGCACCGGTGTCCTCGGCATGACATCCGTCATGCCGAGGACACGACGGCCCGCACTGCCGCCCGCCCCCGCTCCGCGCGAGCCTGGTGGAGTCAGCGAAGAGGGCGTCGGAGGGACGGCGGGCAGATGGGTACGGGCACGGGGGAGGTCGCGGCCTTCCGGAACGTCAGCAAGCGCTACGGCCGCGTCACGGCGGTGGACGGGCTGGACCTCGTCCTGCGGCCGGGCGAGACGGTCGCGCTGCTCGGGCCGAACGGAGCGGGCAAGTCCAGCAGCCTCGACCTGCTGCTCGGCCTGCGCGAACCGGACACGGGCAGCGTCGAACTGTTCGGCGGCCCGCCGCGGGCCGCGATCGAGGCCGGCCGGGTCGGCGCCATGCTGCAGAGCGGCGGCCTGATGACCGAGGTCAAGGTCCGCGAACTGGTGGCCCTCGCCTGCGGCATCCACCCCCGCGGGCACACCGTCGACGCGGTGCTCGCCGAGGCCGGCATCGCCGAGATCGCCGACCGCCGGGTCGACAAGCTGTCCGGCGGCCAGGAGCAGCGCGTCCGCTTCGCCCTCGCGGTGGCCGGCGCCAACGACCTGATCGTCCTCGACGAGCCCACCACCGGCATGGACGTCTCCGTCCGGCAGGTCTTCTGGGCCGCCATGCGGGCCCAGGCCGCGGCCGGCCGCACCGTGCTCTTCGCCACCCACTACCTGGAGGAGGCGGACTCGGTCGCCGACCGGGTGCTGGTGCTGCACAAGGGGCGGCTGATCGCCGACGGCACCTCCGCCGAGATCAAGGCCCGGGCGGGCGCCCGCCGGGTCGGCTTCGAACTGCACCCCGGCGACGGCGAGGCCGACGAGGCCCTGCTGCGCGCCCTGCCCGGCGTCGCCGGCCTGGAGGTCGGCGGGCGGGCCGGCGGGGTGCGCACCGTGCGGATCCGCGCCACCGACGCGGACGCCTGCGTCGCCGCCCTCTACCGCGCCGGACTGTACCCGCGCGGCCTGGAGGTCACCGGCCTCGGCCTGGAGCAGGCCTTCCTGACCATCACCGAGCAGGCCGCCGCCGACGAGGCGGCCTCGGCTCCCGCGAAGGAGACCGTGCGATGACCACCCTGATCCGACTGGAGATCCTGCGCACCCTGCGCAACAAGCGGTACCTGATGTTCACGGTGCTCTACCCGGCGCTGCTGTACGTCTTCTTCATCAGCGCCTACAGCGGCGGCGACGTGGCCGGCGGCGTCCCGGCGAAGTCGTACTTCATGGTCTCGATGGCCACCTTCGGCGCGGTCGGCGCGGTGCTCACCGGCTCGGCGCAGCGGATCTCGCTGGAGCGGCGCAGCGGCTGGGTGCGGCAGCTGCGGCTGACCGCGCTGCCCGGGCGGGCGTACACGGTCGGCAAGATCGCCGCCTGTGCGGTGACCACGCTGCCGGCGATCCTGGTGGTCTTCGCGATCGGCGCGGTCGAGGGCGTGCAGCTGTCGGCGGGCCGCTGGCTGGGCCTCGCGGCGGTGCTGTGGCTCGGCAGCTTCGTCTTCGCCGCGCTGGGCGTGGCGCTCGGCTACGCGGCGGCGCCCGACGCGGTGCAGCCGATCGTGATGATCGTCTACATGCTGATGGCGCTGTTCGGCGGCACCTGGTTCCCGGTCGGCGACTCGCTGGTGGCCTTCGCCCGGTTCGACCCCGTCTACCTGTACAACCGGCTGGCCGCCTTCGTGCAGCCCGGCCAGGGACTGGACGGCGTCGCGGTGGCCGGCATGGCCGGATTCCTGGCGCTGTTCGTCGCGGCGGCGGCCTTCCTGTACCGCCGGGACACCCGGGCGGCATGATGGCCGGCATGGTCGACCAGGACAGGCACGCAGGCCCGGCGGAGCCCGGCACCTCCTTCCGGAACATCCCCGGCGCGAAGGTGGAGAGCCGCCGGCAGCTGCTGGTGAAGCTCTGCTGGATGTCGCTGTGGGCGGTCTACCTGGCCTATCCGGTGAAGGACCTGGTGGACGGGCACCACGGCACCGCGGCGACGGTGTTCGGCTGGGCGGCGCTCGGCGTGTACCTCGCCTGCTACCTGTCGCTGGTGGCCTTCCGCTCGATCCGGCCGGGCACCTGGTCCGGGCACTACGCGCTGGTCGTGGTGATGGTCGCGCTGGCCCTCGTCACCCCCTTCGTGCTGGGGGAGGCCTGGCTGACCCTGTTCACCTACGCCTCGGTCTGCATCGCCGTGGTGGTGCCGAGCAGGTACAGCGTCGCCGGGGTCGGCGCGGCCACCGCGGCCGCCCTGCTGGTGGGCCTGCTGGTCGACGCCGACAAGGACACCCTGGTCGCGATCGTGGTGCCGTGCTTCCTCTCCGGCCTCGCCATGACCGGCCTGCAGCGGCTGATCTCCACCATGCAGGAGCTGCGCGAGGCCCGGGCCGCGGTGGCCCACCTCGCCGCGTCCGAGGAGCGGCTGCGGCTCGCCCGCGACCTGCACGACCTGCTCGGCCACTCGCTCTCGCTGATCACCATCAAGAGCGAGCTCGCCGGACGCTTCATGGACGCCGGCAAGCAGGAGCAGGCCCGCAGCCAGGTCGCCGACATCGAGAGCGTCGCCCGGCAGTCGCTGGTCGACGTCCGGGAGGCGGTCAGCGGCTTCCGCCGGCCCACCCTGCCGGTCGAGCTCGCCGCGGCCCGCACCGCGCTCACCACCGCCCGGATCACCCTGGACGCCGCCCCCGGCCTCACCGACGCCCGCCCCGGCCTGGACGGCGAGGAGGCCGGCGCGCTCGCCTGGGCGCTGCGCGAGGCGGTCACCAACATCGTCCGGCACGGCGCCGACGCCACCGTCTGCACCGTCGCCATGGACGAGACCTGGGAGGACGACGGCCGGCGATACGCCGTGCTGGAGGTCACCGACAACGGCCGCGGCCCCGGCAAGTCCGGCCCCGGCAACGGGCTGTCCGGCCTCGGCGAGCGCCTCGCGCTGGTCGACGGCCGGCTGGAGACCGGCCCGGGCCCGCACGGCCGGGGCTTCAGACTGCGCGCGCACGTGCCGCTGAGGGCCGTCCCGGCGGCCGCGGCGACCGATAGTGTGCGCGAATGATTCGCGTGCTGCTGGCCGAGGACCAGGGGATGGTGCGGGAGGCCCTCGCCGCCCTGCTGGGACTCGAAGGGGACATCGACGTGGTCGCCCAGGTCGGGCGGGGGGACGAGGTCGTGGACGCGGCCGTCACCCACGACGTGGAGGTGGCCGTGCTGGACATCGAGATGCCCGGGATGACCGGCATCGAGGCGGCGGGGGAGCTGCGCCGGCGCCGCCCCGGCACCAAGGTGGTGATCGCCACCACCTTCGGCCGGCCGGGCTACCTGCGCCGGGCGATGGAGTCCGGGGCGGACGCCTTCCTGGTCAAGGACGCCCCGGCGGCCGAACTGGCCGAGGCGATCCGCCGGGTGCTGCGCGGTGAGCGGGTGATCGACCCGACGCTGGCCGCCGCCGCGCTCGCCGAGGGCGCCAACCCGCTGACCGGGCGGGAGCTGGACGTGCTGGCGGCCGCCGCCGACGGCTCGGTCAACGCGGACATCGCCCGCCGGCTGCACCTCTCCGAGGGCACCGTCCGCAACTACCTGTCGATGGCGATCCAGAAGACCGGTGCCCGCAACCGGGCCGAGGCGGTGCGGGTCGCGAAGGAGAAGGGCTGGCTGTGAACGCCCGCCGGCCCGCCCGGCACACGCAGCGGGCGCACCGCGTCAGTTGAGCCGGTGCCGGGCCGCCCGGGCGTCCTGCCGGGCCTTCGCCGCGGCCTCCGGGTCGAAGGCGTCCAGGATCCGCGCGTACTCCTCCATTTCGAGCGCTCCGGCCAGGAAGTCGCCGGTGCGGACGAGGAGTTCGGCGCGCTCCAGGCGCAGCTGGGCGGGGTGCCGGGGGAGCAGCAGGGCGAGCTCGGTGGCCCACAGCTGGGTGCGGGCGTGCTCGGGGCGGTCCGCGGCCCAGGCCCGGATGTTGCCGAGCACCCGCAGCACGATGTCCAACGGCTGTGCGGGGGTGAGGAGTTCGGTGCCGAACTGGTGCCCGGCGGCGGTCACCAGCTGCGCCGCGTCCGACAGGTCGAGCAGCCGACCGCCGTGGAAGGGGTCGGCGAGGACGTAGTCGTTGCCGCCGGACGGGCCGGCCACCGCGACGATGAAGTGGCCGGGCAGCGCGATGCCGTGCACGACCAGGCCGGCCCGGGCGGCCACGCCCATCCACACCAGCGAGAGCGTGATCGGCAGTCCGCGCCGGCGCCGCAGCACCTCGGGCAGCAGCGAGGACTCCACCCGCCGGTAGTCCGCCTTGCGGCCGTGGAAGCGCTCGCGGCCGCCGAGCACCGCGGCGAGCAGGGCCGCCGTCTCCTCGGGACCGGCCGGCCGCCGCTCGGCGACCGCCCGGCGGACGGCGGCCGCGTGCCGGTCCAGTGCGGCGCCGCAGGCCGTCAGCAGCTCGTCCAGGGTGGGCGGCGGCGCCGGGTCCCCGGGCGTGCCGAAGGTGTGCTCGGCGGCCGCGAGCAGGCACAGCAGCACGGGATCGGGGCGTTCGGCCCGGGCCTCGGCGCGGAAGCGGGATCTGCTCTGCTCGGTCACAGCAGCCTTCGTCGGTACTGAGGTGGCGGGGTGAACGCTACCGCTCGGGGAGCCGGGCGTAGTGGTAAGTGTGACTTGTGGTGAAGCCCAGCCGGTCGTAGAGCGCGATCGCGCCGGCGTTCTCGGCCTCCACCTGCAGGTACGCGCCGCTCGCCCCCTCCTCGGCGGCGCGGGCCGCGAGCACGGCCATCACCGCGGTGCCGAGCCCGGAGCGGCGGGCCGACGGGTCGACCTCGATCGCGGAGAAGCCGGCCCACGGGCCGTCGACGACGGCCCGGCCGATCGCCAGCGGGGCGCCGCCGTCCGGGTCGGGGACGGTCGCGAACCAGACCGAGGGGCCGCCGTGCAGCACCTCGGCGGCGGCCCGCTCCACCGCGGTGTCGGCGCTCACCCGGCGGTAGCGGGACATCCAGCGGGCGTCGGCCGTCCGGGAGAGCCGGACCCGGCCGTGCGACGCGGCGGCGGCCCGGGCGAGCGGGGCGAGCGGCGCGGTGCGGAACAGCGTCTCGGCCTGCCCGGCGCCGAGCCGGGCGAGTTCGGCGGCGAGGTCGCCGGGCGAGCCGGGTTCGAGCACCTCGACGTACGCCGGCAGCGAACGGGCCGCGTACCAGGCGCGGACCTCGTCCAGCGCCCGTGCGAGCGGGCGGCCGGGGTCGCCGAGGGCCTGGACGGAGTTGGCCCGCCGGGTGAATCCGGCGGAGGCGCGCAGCACCCAGGCGCCGAGCCGCTCCTGCTCGACCGCCGGCCAGCCGCGGGCGGCCGTCCGCTGCAGCTCGACGGGGTCGGCGGCCGGCTGAGGCGCCCGGCGGGCCGGGAAGGGCGGCACCGGCTTGCCCGCGACGAGCAGTTCCTCGGGGAAGACCACCGGCTCGCCGCTGCGGGGCACCACCGCGAGGCCGTTCTCGTCCCAGGATGCGAGCACCCCGATCACATCGCGGAACACCGGCCGTCCGTCGACCAGCTCCGCGATGCGCCGTACGGACACCCGTCGTCCCACGTCAGAGGGGTTCAGACGGACCTCCGGACGGCCTGTCGCGGGGGCTCTGTCCGCCATCGAGGGCACCTCCTGTGCATTTGCGGTCTCCGACCCGCGATACTAGGGGCGGGCATCGACGACGCCGCGCTCACCCGCGCACGCAAGCAAACAGTTTGGGCCGCCGGCCCTGCCGAGGAGGAACGACAGCGTGACCTACGTCATCGCGCAGCCTTGTGTCGACGTCAAGGACAAGGCGTGCATCGAAGAGTGCCCGGTTGACTGCATCTACGAGGGCGAGCGCTCCCTCTACATCCACCCGGATGAGTGTGTCGACTGCGGCGCATGCGAGCCGGTCTGCCCGGTCGAGGCGATCTTCTACGAGGACGACACTCCGGAGGAGTGGAAGGACTACTACAAGGCGAACGTCGAGTTCTTCGACGACCTCGGTTCGCCCGGTGGTGCCTCGAAGCTCGGCCTGATCGAGAAGGACCACCCGTTCATCGCGGCCCTGCCGCCGCAGAACGCCGACCACTGACGACACTGATCGGTGACAACTGAGTCGTGAGCACCCATCACACCGCGCGCGCGCCGTTCCCGGGCCACCCGGGGGCGGCGCGCCGCGTTTCCGAGCTGCTTCCGGTCTTCCCGTGGGACCGGCTGGAGCCGTACAAGCGGACCGCCCTCGCACACCCGGACGGGCTGTGCGACTTCTCCGTCGGCACCCCGGTCGACCCGGTGCCCGAGGTGATCCAGAAGGCGCTGGCCGCCAGCACGGACACCCCCGGCTATCCGACCGTCTGGGGCCCGTCGGAGCTGCGCGAGGCGATCGCCGGCTGGCTGAACCGCCGCTGCGGCGCCGAGATCGGCCCGAAGGCCGTCCTGCCGACCGTCGGCTCCAAGGAGCTGGTGGCCTGGCTGCCCGGCCAGCTCGGCCTCGGCCCGGGCGACCAGGTGGCGTACCCGCGGCTGGCCTATCCGACGTACGAGGTGGGTGCCCGGCTGTGCGGCGCCGAACCGGTGGCGTACGAGGACGTCGACGAGCTCGACGGCTCCCGGGTGCGGCTGCTCTGGCTGAACTCGCCGTCCAACCCGACCGGCCGGGTGCTCGCCGCGGACGAGCTGCGCCGTGCGGTCGCCTGGGCCCGCGAGCACGGTGCGCTGCTGGTCAGCGACGAGTGCTACCTGGAGCTCGGCTGGGAGGCCGAGCCGGTGTCGGTGCTGCACCCCGAGGTGTGCGGCGGCTCCCACGAGGGTCTGCTGGCCGTCCACTCGCTCTCCAAGCGGTCCAACCTGGCCGGCTACCGGGCCTCCTTCGTGGCCGGCGACGAGGTCGTCGTCCGGGAGCTGCTGGAGGTCCGCAAGCACGGCGGCATGATCGTGCCCGCCCCGGTGCAGGCGGCGACCGCCGCGGCGCTCGCGGACGACGCGCACGTGGCCGAGCAGCGGGCCCGCTACGCGGCCCGGCGCACGGCGCTGCGCGGCGCCCTGGAGGCGCACGGCTTCACCATCGAGCACTCGGAGGCCAGCCTCTACCTGTGGGCGACCCGGGGCCGGCCGTGCTGGGAGACGGTGGCGGAGCTCGCCGAGCTGGGCATCCTGGTGGCACCCGGCGACTTCTACGGGCCGGCCGGTGACCGGCACGTGCGGGTGGCGTTCACCGCCACCGACGAGCGGGTCCGCGCGGCCGTGGCCCGGCTCGGCGGCTGACGCCGGCGACCGACGGAC
Organism: Kitasatospora sp. NPDC085895; assembly: GCF_040702125.1. Taxonomy (NCBI): domain Bacteria; kingdom Bacillati; phylum Actinomycetota; class Actinomycetes; order Kitasatosporales; family Streptomycetaceae; genus Kitasatospora; species Kitasatospora sp. NPDC085895. The sequence continues at coordinate 22,898 of NZ_JBFBJY010000054.1, forward strand.
GAAGGGCCGGCCCCCGCTCGGGGGCCGGCCCTTCGGCGTGCGGCGGGTGGTGCGGTCAGCCGCCGATGCCGCCGATGCCGCCGAGCAGGCCGCCGAGCGGGGTGCCGCCGAGCACGCCGCCCAGCAGGTCGGTCGGGTTGGAGCCGAGCGAGGGCACGCCGCCCAGGCGGTTGGCCGCGGCCGGCGAGCCGGTCAGGGTGCCGAGGGCGTCCGCGCCGGGCAGCGCCTGAGGGATGCCGCCGGTGGGCAGTGCGCTGGTCAGGGTGCCGGTGGGCAGGCCGCTGGTGGGCAGCGCGCCGGTGACGGTGCCGAGCGGGCCGCCGGCGCGCGCGCTGCGGGTGCCGGGCACCGCGGGCAGCACCTTCTCGGCGACCGCCGGGCCCGCCCGGTCGACCAGCGCGGGGGCGACCCTGCCGGCCACGGTGGTGAGCGCGCCGGTGGCGGCGGTGGTCTTGCCGGCCGTGTTGGTCACCGGGCCGAGGGCCGTGTCGGCGTCCGGCAGTGCGGAGGCGACGGTGTGGCCGGCGGCGTCGCCCGCGGCCGGGACACCGGTGGCGACCGTGGCGGCGCCGGTGGTGCCCGCGGACTGGCCGAGCTCGTGGGCGGCGCCCTGCACGGTGCCGGAGGGGGAGTCGAGCTGGGTGAGGCCGGATCCCAGGTCGGTCCCCTGCGGCACCAGGTCGGCGGCCGAGGCGGAGCCGGCCGCGATCAGGGGCGTCGCGCCGGCCGCGACGAGCAGTGCGGCCTGGGCGATCCGGCGCGTGAGGGGGTGAGACATGGTGCTCCTAAGACGAGAGGACATGGCCGTCCGTCGGGCGGACGACGTGAATACCGCTCGGGAGTCGGGAAGGTTTCGCCCGCCGAAGGTAAAGGGCAGGCAAAGATCGGACGATCGTCTTTGCGTCGCACCCGGCACCCGTCCCCCGCGGAGGTGAGTGAAGAACCGTCACTTCCCTTGTCGCGGCGGGTGCCGGCACCACTCCGACCGGCCCCGCGCCGCGGCCCGCGGCCGAGCGCCGGGCGGTCCACCGCCGTTGACCGCTGTCACCCGCCGGGTCGACACCCGCTCACGGGTTCGTCAACGCACCGTCACCGCGGTCACGGCGCCCCGAGGGTGACCAGCACCCGGTCCGCCCGGTCGTCCGCGCCCTTCGCCTGCCAGCCGTCCGTGGGCCGGTCGAAGCGCCACACCCGCCCGTCGTAGGAGACCGCGCCGATGCCGAGCTCCTGCGCGTGCGCCACCGCCCACTGGGCCACCGCCCAGCCCGACTGCTTCTGGCCCTCCGCACCGGAGTCGGTCGAGGCCGAGCCCTGCGGGCTCAGCGCCAGCACCGCCCGCGCGTCCTTGGGCGCCTTCGGCGCGTCCGACACCGCCACCATCCGCCCGAACTCGCGGCGGACCTTCTCGCCGACGTCCGCCGGGCGCGGCCCGCCCGACGGCGGGGCCGAGGGCGAACCGGAGGCGGAGGCGACCGCGGCGACCGGCTCGGCCAGGTCGTGCACCACGCAGTCGAGCGCGGCCGGCTCGCGGCCGGTCAGCGCCGAGGTCACCAGCATCGCGTTGGACTCGTGCTTGGCGTACGCCTGCGGGAAGCCGCTCTTCTGCACCTGCTGCGCGGCGTCGGTCAGCGGCATCCGGGCGTACCCGGGCACCTTCACCAGGCCGTCCAGGAACTTGTTGGTGGCGTACACCGGGTCCTTGATCTGCTCCGCGGTGCCCCAGCCCTGGGACGGGCGCTGCTGGAACAGGCCGATCGAGTCGCGGTCGCCGCCGGTGAGGTTGTGGATCTTGGACTCCTGCATCGCGGTGGCCAGCGCGATCGTCACCGCCCGCTCCGGCAGGCCGCGGGACATCGCCACCGCGGTGATCGTCGAGGCGTTGGCGGCCTGTGCCAGGTCCAGCGTCCCGGTGCCCGCCGCGGTGGTGATCCGGCAGCCCTCCGGCGGCACGATCAGCCGGTCCCGGTTGAGGTACAGCACCAGGCCCGCGACCAGCGCCACCGCCACCAGGCCGATCAGCACCCGGCGCAGCAGCCGCGGCCGGCGGCGCCGTCCCGACGCCGTGGAACCGTCCGCCCCGCCCTCCGCCATTCCGGCCACCAGTGCCCCTCTCGATCGCTGTGCGCACACCGTACCCACTCCGACGGCCCACCGGCCCCGGGCGGTTGCGCCACCCGCCGTGGCGGGCCGCGGCACCGATACGCTAAACCACCATGAGCAGCCCGAACACGCCCCTCGACCTGTCCCTCGACGGCGGTGCGCTGACCGCGCAGCTGGTCGACTTCCCGTCCGTCAGCGGCGACGAGCAGGCGCTGGCCGACGCCGTCGAGAACGCGCTGCGGGCGCTGCCCCACCTCACGGTCGACCGCCACGGCAACAACGTCGTCGCCCGGACGAACCTCGGCCGCGCCGAGCGGGTGCTGCTCGCCGGCCACCTGGACACCGTGCCGATCGCCGACAACCTGCCCTCCCGCGTCGAGGGCGACCTGCTGTACGGCTGCGGCACCTCCGACATGAAGTCCGGCGTCGCCGTGCAGCTGCGGCTCGCCGCCACCCTCACCGAGCCGAACCACGACCTCACCTTCGTCTTCTACGACTGCGAGGAGGTCGAGGCCACCCGCAACGGCCTCGGCCACCTCGCCAAGGAGCACCCCGACTGGCTGGCCGCCGACTTCGCGGTGCTCATGGAGCCCAGCGGCGCCGTCGTCGAGGGCGGCTGCCAGGGCACCCTGCGCGCCGAGATCGTGCTCACCGGCACCCGCGCCCACTCGGCCCGCAGCTGGCTCGGCGACAACGCCGTCCACAAGGCCGTCGAGGTGCTGCGCCGGCTCGCCGAGTACGAGCCGCGGCGGGTGCTGATCGACGGTCTGGAGTACCGCGAGGGCCTCAACGCCACCCGGATCGACGGCGGCGTCGCGGGCAACGTCATCCCCGACGAGTGCACCGTGCAGGTCAACTTCCGCTACGCGCCCGACCGCAGCGAGCAGCAGGCGGCCGACCACGTCCGCGAGGTCTTCGCGGGTCACGAGCTCCGCGTCACCGACACCGCCCCCGGCGCGCTGCCCGGCCTCGACCGCCCCGCCGCGCGGGCCTTCCTGGCCGCGGTCGGCGGTGAGGCCCGGGCCAAGTTCGGCTGGACGGACGTCGCCCGGTTCAGCGCCCTCGGCGTGCCCGCCGTCAACTACGGGCCGGGCGACCCGAACCTCGCCCACAAGCGCGACGAGCACTGCTCGCTGAGCGCGATCGCCGAGGTCGAACGACGCCTCGCGGCCTGGCTGACCGGCGCCTGACGTCCACCCTGCCGCCACCCGCCGTTCGCCGTATTCGGTGGACGGCGGGCGTAGGGTTTCGCCATGACAGGCACTGGAGACGTAAAGCACTACGGGCACGGTCCCGAAGAAGTCGACGCGCCCGCGCCCAAGAAGCCCTGGCCCGAGAAGCAGAAGGGCCCGGTGCTGCTCCGCCGCGACCAGGTCGGCACCAGCACCACGGACCAGCGTCTGCTGGACACCACCGGCCCGACCGACTGGCTGCACACCGACCCCTGGCGGGTGCTGCGGATCACCTCGGAGTTCGTCGAGGGCTTCGGCGCGCTCGCCGAACTCCCGGCCGCCGTCAGCGTCTTCGGCTCCGCCCGGACCCCGGTCGACTCCACCGAGTACGCCGCGGGCGTGGCCATCGGCAGGGCCCTGGCCGAGGCCGGCTACGCCGTCATCACCGGCGGCGGCCCCGGCGCCATGGAGGCGGCCAACCGCGGCGCCTCCGAGGCGGGCGGCCTCTCCGTCGGACTCGGCATCGAGCTGCCCTTCGAGCAGGGCCTCAACGAGTTCGTCGACCTGGGCCTGAACTTCCGGTACTTCTTCGTCCGCAAGACGATGTTCGTGAAGTACGCGCAGGGCTTCGTGGTGCTGCCCGGCGGGCTCGGCACCCTGGACGAGCTGTTCGAGGCGCTCACCCTCGTCCAGACCCGCAAGGTCACCAGGTTCCCGGTGATCCTCTTCGGCACCGCCTACTGGGGCGGCCTGGTCGACTGGCTGAAGAACACGCTCATCGCCGAGGGCAAGGCCTCGCCCCAGGACCTCGACCTCTTCCACGTGGTGGACGACGTCGACGACGTCCTCAAGATCCTGGCGGAGACCCGCCGCCCGAACGGCACCCGGATCTGACGGCCGGGCCGAGGCCCTACGCGAGCCCCCGGCGGGCCACCGCCGGGGGCCGGGTGCCGCGGATCGAGGCCACCATGTCCAGCACCTGCCGGGTCTCGGCGACCTGGTGCACCCGGTAGACCTGCGCGCCCAGCCAGGCCGAGACCGCGGTGGTGGCGAGGGTGCCGAGCAGCCGCTCGTCGACCGGCCGGTCCAGGGTCTCCCCGACGAAGTCCTTGTTGGAGAGCGAGACCAGCACCGGGAAGCCGGTCGCGGTCATCTCCGGCAGCCGCCGGGTGGCCTCCAGCGAGTGCCGGGTGTTCTTGCCGAAGTCGTGGCCCGGGTCGATGACCACGGCGTCCCGCCGCACGCCGAGCTCCACCGCGCGTTCCGCGAGGCCCAGGGTGACCGCCAGGATGTCGGCCATCACGTCCTCGTAGCCGACCCGGTGCGGCCGGGTGCGCGGCTCGGCGCCGCCCGCGTGGGTGCAGACCAGGCCGGCGTCGTACCGGGCGGCGACCTCGGCGAGCTTCGGGTCCACGCCGCCCCAGGCGTCGTTCAGCAGGTCGGCGCCGGCCTCGCAGACCGCCTCGCCGACCTCGTGCCGCCAGGTGTCCACGCTGATCACCGCGTCCGGGTGGCGCTTGCGCAGCTCGGCGACGAACGGCACGGTGCGGCGCAGCTCCTCCTCGACGGTGACCTCCTCGCCGGGTCCGGCCTTCACCCCGCCGATGTCCAGGATCGCCGCACCCTCGGCCATCGCGCGGTCGGCGGCGGCGAAGGCGGCCTCGTCGGCGAAGGTCGCACCGCGGTCGAAGAAGGAGTCCGGGGTGCGGTTGACGATCGCCATGATCACCAGCTCGTCGTCGCCGAACTCGCGCGGGCCAAGGCGCAGTGCCACCGGAATCTCCTCCACAGCTCGCCCGGGTGCAATGATGGGCCCCGGCCTGTCCGGGGACCATGATCCCACCATTGCCGGAGACGGGCCGGTGACTGACGGAGGCGGCTCGTGTTCTGGGTGATCGTGGCGGCGATGGCCGTGGTGGTCGGCGGTGCGGCGCTGGTGGCGCTCGGTGGCGGCGGCACGCTTCCGGAGGCGCTGCCCGACCGGATCACCGCCCGGCTGCCGCAGGACCGGCCGCTCGGCCGGCACGACGTGGACGAGCTGCGGCTGCCGATGGCGCTGCGCGGTTACCGCATGGACGAGGTCGACAACGTGCTCGACCGGCTCGGCGCGGAGCTCTCGCTGCGGGACGCGCGGATCGCCGAGCTGGAGGCCGCCGCGGTCGTCCGGGGCGCGGTGGAGCCGGCGCCCGGGCAGCCGCAGGAGGAGCCGCTGCCGGGGCTGGAGGCCTTCGCCGCGGTGGTCGAGCCCGCCGGGCCCGCCGAGCCCCGGACGGCGGCGGCCGCGCAGCCGCAGGACGAGCCGCTGCCGGAGCAGGCGGCCGACGAGCGGACGGCCGACGAGCGGCCCGCGGACCCGCGCGCCGACCTGTTCAAGAAGCACGGACCGGAGCAGTCGTGACCGGCGCCGTCCTCGGCCCGGACGGGCTGCTGCGCTGCGGCTGGGGCGAGTCCGCGGACGACTACCGCCTCTACCACGACACCGAGTGGGGCCGGCCGGTGCACGGCGACGCCGCCCTGTTCGAGCGGATCAGTCTGGAGGCCTTCCAGTCCGGGCTGTCCTGGATCACCATCCTGCGCCGCCGGGAGGGCTTCCGGGCCGCGTTCGCGGGCTTCGACATCGCCGCGGTCGCCGCGTACGGCCCGGCCGACACCGAGCGGCTGCTGCAGGACACCGGCATCATCCGCAACCGGGCCAAGATCGAGGCGACGGTGGCCAACGCCCGCGCCGCCCTCGACCTGGACGGCGGCCTGGACGAGCTGGTCTGGCGGTTCGCCGCCGACCCGGCCCGGCCGGCCCCCCGCACGCTGGCCGAGGTGCCGGCCGTGACCCCGGAGTCCGCCGCACTGGCCAAGGAGCTCAAGAAGCGCGGCTTCCGCTTCGTCGGCCCGACCACCGCCTACGCGCTGATGCAGGCCTGCGGCCTGGTCGACGACCACCTGGCGGACTGTCACGCGCGCGGGGCGGCCGCCGGTCAGCGTCCGACGTAGGCCGGCTTCTCCTTGGCGACGAAGGCCCGGACGGCGATCCGGTGGTCCTCGCTCTCGCCGGCCCGGGTCTGCAGCTCGTCCTCCTTCTCCAGCAGCTCGCCGAAGGAGTGCGAGGCGCCGTACGCCAGCGACTCCTTGACGGCGGCGTAGGCCACCGTCGGGCCGGCCGCCAGCTCCGCGGCGAAGGCCCGTGCGGTGGCGGCGAGTTCGGCGGTCGGCACCACCCTGGTGGCGAGGCCCAGGCCGAGCGCCTCGTCCGACTTCACCGTGCGGGGGAGCATCAGCAGCTCGGTGGCGCGGGCGTGGCCGACCAGCCGCGGCAGCGTCCAGGAGACGCCCGAGTCGGCGGTCAGCGCGACGCCGACGAAGGAGGTGTTGAAGCCGGCGGTGTCGGCGACGATCCGGAAGTCGCAGGCGAAGGCCAGCCCGGCGCCCGCACCGGCCGCCACCCCGTTCACCGCGGCCACGGTCGGCTTGGCCATCCCGGCGAGCGCCCGCAGCAGCGGGTTGTAGTGCTCGGAGACGGTCTTCAGCGCGCCCTCACCGGTCTCCTCGGCCCGCTTGAGCAGGCCCAGGTGCTCCTTGAGGTCCTGCCCGACGCAGAACGCCCGGTCCCCGGCGCCGGTCAGCAGCACGGCCCGCACCGCCGGGTCGTTCGCGGCCTCGGTGACGGTGTCGCGCAGCGCCACCTTGGTCGCCGTGTCGAGCGCGTTCATCGCGTCCGGGCGGTTGATGGTGATGACGGCCAGGCCGCCGTCGAGCTCGTACAGCACGGAGTCGGACATCGGGTGAGGGCTCCCCTGGTCGTGGTGGGTGGCACGGCGGCGCCGCGGCTCGTGGCCTCGGCCACGGACTCAGCATGACGGAGCGCGGGGCCGGCTGGGGAGTGTGAGGTACCGCACCTTCGAATGTCGTGCCGGGCACCGGCGAAATGGGGCTTCGGGCAGGTTGTCGGACGGTTTGGGCGGGTGCGGGCACGGTTGCGCGGAGAGTGATGTTGGTCATCGGGGTGCGGGATGCGGGATAATGGCTTCCGATCAATGCGTTCGATACCGGTGGTGGACGGACCTCCGGTACGTAGCTGAGCGGTTGCAGGAAGGGGAACGAGCATGGCGGCCATGAAGCCGCGGACGGGTGACGGCCCGCTCGAGGTCACCAAAGAGGGGCGGGGCATCATCATGCGAGTTCCGCTCGAGGGCGGCGGTCGCCTGGTGGTGGAGCTGACGCCCGATGAGGCGGATGCCCTGGGCGAGGCCCTGAAGAAGGCCTGCGGCTGACCGCAGCGGGTGCTCCCCTCATCTCCTGGAGATGCCGACAGGGCCCGGATTCGCGCCAGAATCCGGGCCCTGTGCCGTGCCCGGACACCTGCGCGGCCCGCGGCGGACGGCCCGGCGGCCGACCCTGCGGGACCGACCTGCGGGATCCGGCCGACACGCCCGCCGGACGCCCTGTCAGCGCTTGACGGCGCAGAGCAGCCCGTCGCTGACCGGCAGCAGCGCGGGCAGCAGCCGGTCGCTCTCCCGGACGTCCCGGACGAGCTCGCGCACCGCGTGGGTCTGCGGGTCGTCGAGGTCCGGTTCGGCCAACCGGCCCTCCTGGAAGACCCCCTCGAAGCAGACGATCCCGCCCGGCCGCAGCAGCCGCAACGATTCTGCGAGGTAGGCGCGGGACTCGGCCGGGTCACCGTCGCAGAACACCAGGTCGTACTGGCCGTCCGCGAGCCGCGGCAGCACGTCCAGCGCCCGGCCCGGGATGAACCGCGCCCGGTTGGGGGCGAAGCCGGCCGCGAGGTACGCCTCCCGCGCGCACTGCTGGCGCACCGGCTCGGTGTCGACGGTCGTCAGCACGCCGTCCGGCCGCATCCCGCGCAGCAGGTAGACCCCCGAGACGCCGGTGCCGGTGCCGATCTCGGCGACCGACTTGGCGTCCAGCGCGGCCGCCAGCAGCCGCAGGAAGGCTCCGCCGCTCGGCCCGATCGCGCGTATTCCGGCCCGCGCCGACTGGGCCCGGGCGTAGGTCAGCACCGCGTCCTCGCCGACGTAGGTGTCGGCGAGAGCCGCCCGCTCGGGCCCGAACTCGGTGATGGCTGCCTCTCCGGAGCGCCTGATGCCGACCCGATGTCGACATTTTCAGCCACAGATTACTGGCCGACCGGGAACCGCGTTCGACGGCGGGCCGTTGATGGGAACAGGACTTGGCGATCGGGGTGCGCACGACGCCGTCCGCGCGGCCCCGAGGGGGCGGCGGCGGAGGGGGTCGTGCACTTTATCCGGATCTGACGGGCGAGGTGGATATGGTGGTGGCCCTGCTGGGCAGAAGAGCCGACCGAGGAGGTGTGGCCGAGGGCGACGTCCCCGTGCAGCGCGATCCACGCCGCACCTCGTCGGCCCGTACGCCGAAGCCCGTGATGAACCAGCCCGCGCACTCCCCCCAGGACGCGACCACCGAGGCGGCCCGGGCCGCGGCCGAGCCGGCCGCGCTCGCGACCTTCGCCGAGGGCCCCGACGCGCAGAGCTGGACCCCGCCGACCTGGGAGGAGATCGTCGAGGCGCACAGCGCCCGGGTCTACCGCCTGGCCTACCGGCTGACGGGCAATCAGCACGACGCCGAGGACCTCACGCAGGAGGTCTTCGTCCGGGTCTTCCGCTCGCTCTCCACCTACACCCCCGGCACCTTCGAGGGCTGGCTGCACCGCATCACCACCAACCTGTTCCTGGACATGGTGCGCCGCCGCCAGCGGATCCGCTTCGACGCCCTCGCCGAGGACGCCGCCGAGCGTCTCCCCAGCCGCGAGCCCAGCCCGGCCCAGCACTTCAGCGACACCCACTTCGACGCCGACGTCCAGCAGGCGCTCGACACCCTCGCCCCCGAGTTCCGCGCCGCCGTGGTGCTGTGCGACATCGAGGGCCTCTCCTACGAGGAGATCGCGGCCACCCTCGGGGTCAAGCTCGGGACGGTCCGCAGCCGGATCCACCGCGGCCGCTCGCACCTGCGCGCCGCCCTCAAGCACCGGGCGCCGGGCGTCGCCCCGGGCCGGCTGCGCCGCGGCGGCTCCGCCGAGCCCGTCCCGGTCGGCGCCGATCCCGGCTCCCCGGGCGGCCTGGACCGGAGGGGCTCGTGAACGCCGGCGCCCACCAGGGCGGGCCCGAGCCGACCGGCCGGTCCCGGCGCGGCCCCTCCTGGGCCCAGCTCGGCCGCCGGGCCGACCACCCGCAGGCCCCCGCCGTCCCGGCGGAGCACCCCGCCGCCGAGCCCGCCGCACCGTGGGCCGTCGCCGTGCGCCCCGCAGAGCCCGCGGAGGAGCACCATCTCGGCGACCGCCTCTCCGCCTACCTCGACGGCGAACTCGGCCACGACTCCCGCGAGCGCGTCCAGGCGCACCTCGCCACCTGCCCCGACTGCCTCGCCGAGGCCGACGAGGGCCGCGCGGTCAAGCACCTGCTGACCCGCACCGACAACCCGGGCCCCTCCTCGACGCTGATGGCGCGGCTGCTCGCCGTCGCCGCCCTGCCCGAGGACGAGGACGGCTCCGGCCCGGGCGGCGGCATGCCGGCCGTCCCCGGCACCCTCGGCGGCAGCCGGCTCACCGGCGGCTCCTTCGGCCGCGGCGCCGGCGCCTCCTTCGGCTCGGGTGCGCTCGGCGCCGAGACGCCGATCCCCGGGGTCGACCCGCGGGCCGGCCGACCGGTGCTGCCGACGCCGGGCAACCGGCTCTCCCTGGTGCCCTCCGCCGCCCGTCCGGCGGCCGCGCTGCGCAGCCTCACCGAGCCGCGCGGACGCCGCGCCGAGCAGCCCTCCCGCGGACGTGCGGGTGTGCTGCCCGAGCCCGCCGCGGCGGCGGCCCGGCCCGGCCCGACGCCGTTCGGGCGCCGCTTCGTGTTCGCCGCGGCCGGTGCCTTCTCGGTGGCCGCGGTCACCCTGGCCGGTGTGGGCGGCCCCTCGGCCGTCGGCGGCGAGGACCAGCACGGCACCCGGGTCAGCCCGGTGAGCAACCCGGGCGGTGCCGCCGTCCCGGTCAACGCGCAGCTTCCGGCCGACTTCCCGGTCCCCGCCATGGCCTCGGCGCCGCCCGGCTACCTCCCCCAGCCCGGCCCGGCCGACGCCGGCGTGAACCGCCTCGGCCCGCACAACCTGCTCCGTTAGGGCACGCGCGCTGCTCCGTCGGGGCGCACGCACCGGGCCGCCGGGTGGTCTGGACCGCGATCCGCAGGTGGCGGGGTCACAGACCGGCCGGCGGCCATTACCCTGGTGGCGACGGCTGCCGCCGAGCTCGTCGGGTTGTCCATCAGGAGCTGGGAGCGTACGTGTTCAGTGACATAGGCCCACTGGAGGTCGTCGCGCTGGCCGTCATGGCCATCGTGATCTTCGGGCCGGACAAGCTGCCGAAGCTCATCCAGGACACCATGGGCTTCATCCGCAAGGTCCGGTCCTTCGCGGACAGCGCCAAGGACGACATCCGCAGCGAGCTGGGCCCGGAGTTCCAGGACTTCGAGTTCACCGACCTGCACCCGAAGACCTTCGTCCGCAAGCAGCTGATGGGCGGCAACGAGGACCCGCTGGGCTTCAAGGAGCTCAAGGACGGCCTCGACTTCAAGTCCGCCCTCAACGACGAGGCGCCGCGGCGGGTCGCCACCACCCCGGACCTCACCAAGAGCGCCCCCGCCGAGACGAGTGCGCCGCTCGCCGCCGGTGAGCGCCCGCCGTTCGACCTGGACGCCACCTGACACGACCCGGTGCGGCCGCGCGCCGCCGCGCACCTTCCCACGCCCCGCCCGGGCCGCTTCGCCGGGCGGGGCGTCGGCGTCCGCGCCGCTATGGTGTTCAGGTTGACCGCACGCCGGATCCACTGTGCCGTCGGTCACGCCACGACGTGTCGGCGGCCGACCGCACCCCGGCGGCGCGCCCGGTGCGCCACCATGGAACGCCGCCGCAGGAGACAGGTGCACGGAGGAGGCCGGCGATGGACGTGACGAGCCGAGCGGGCGGGACGGTCGCCCAGGGCGGGCGGACGGCGCCCGTGGTGGGCGCCCGGGCCGGATCCGCCGACCCGCTGAGGCCTTACCTGGAGGCCGACTTCCCCTGGTACGGGCTCGACGAGGGCTGGACGGGCCGCCGCTGGCCGTTCCCGGTCGGCGCGGGCCGCGCCGGCCAGGGCGCCGGCACCGACTACGGCTCGCTCGGCCACGGCGACGAGCCCGCCAGACCGTACGGGTCGCGGGAGGCCGGCCGCTTCGCCGTGGTGGTGACCGTCGCCCGCCGCCCCGGCCGCCGCAGCGCCGACAACACCGGCACGCTGGAGGCGACCTCCGCCTCCTCCGCCGCCTGGCTGGCCGGCTCCGGCCTGATCGCCACCGTGCCGCCGGGCCAGCTCGACCGCTCGCTGCGGCAGGACTGGCTCGACCAGCAGACCGGGCTCGCCTGGGACCTCGCGGACGACCTGGAGGGCCCCGGCTGGTCCTCCCTCACCCTGCCGGTGAACGGCCTGCCGCAGCCCTTCCGCTACCGCGAGTCCGAGTACGGCTGGGTGCTGGCCGGCGAGGCCCCGGGCGTCCTGCTCGGCGCCTACGGCCGCGGCATCAGCGCCTACGGGGTCGGCTTCGCCGTCGTCCCCGACCTCACCGCCTACGACGGCCGCTGACCGGCCACCGGCCGGCCGAGGCATCCGGGCAGCACGCAGGGCGCGGGGTCCGCACGACGGGACGGCACGGTGTGCCTCCCGCGGTGCGGCCCCGCGCCCCTGCGCGTCCGCTAGAACTTGTTCTTGGGGGTGAGACCCAGGGACAGGCCGGACAGGCCGCGCTGACGGCCGCCGAGCTTGCCCGCGACGGACCGCAGGGCGGCGCCGGCCGGGGACTCGGGGTTCGACAGGACGACCGGGCGGCCGTCGTCGCCGCCCTCGCGCAGGCGGACGTCGATCGGGATCGAGCCGAGCACCGGAACGGTGGCGCCGACGCTCCGGGTGAGGGCGTCCGCGACGGTCTGGCCGCCGCCGGTGCCGAAGACGTCGATCATCTCGTCGCAGTGCGGGCAGGGCATGCCCGACATGTTCTCGATGACGCCGACGATCTTCTGGTGGGTCTGCAGCGCGATGGTGCCGGCCCGCTCGGCGACCTCCGCGGCGGCCATCTGCGGGGTGGTGACGATGAGGATCTCGGCGTTGGGCACCAGCTGGGCCACCGAGATCGCGATGTCGCCGGTGCCGGGCGGCAGGTCCAGCAGCAGGACGTCGAGGTCGCCCCAGTACACGTCGGCCAGGAACTGCTGCAGCGCGCGGTGCAGCATGGGGCCGCGCCACACCACCGGGGCGTTGCCCGGGGTGAACATGCCGATCGAGATGACCTTCACGCCGTTCGCCGACGGCGGCATGATCATGTCCTGGACCTGGGTGGGCCGGCCCTCGACCCCGAGCATGCGGGGCACGCTGTGGCCGTAGATGTCGGCGTCGACCACGGCGACCTTGAGGCCGTCCGCGGCCATCGCCGCCGCCAGGTTGACCGTGACGGAGGACTTGCCGACGCCGCCCTTGCCGGAGGCCACCGCGTAGACCCGGGTGAGCGTGCCCGGCTTGGCGAAGGGGATCTCGCGCTCGGGCGCGCCGCCGCGCAGCAGCTGCGAGAGCTCCTTGCGCTGCTCGTCGCTCATCACGTCGAGCTCGACCTCGACACCGGTGACACCGGGCACCTTCGCGACCGCGTCGGTCACCCGGTTGGTGATCGTCTCGCGCATCGGACAGCCCGAGACGGTGAGGTACACGCCGACCTTCACGGCGCCGCCCTCGGCGATCTCGACGGATTTCACCATGCCGATCTCGGTGATCGGGCGGTTGATCTCCGGGTCGTTGACGGTCGCCAGCGCCTTGCGGACGGACTCCTCCGTCACGCCTGCGGCAATCTCGGTCTCGTTGGCCATGCCTTGATGGTACGGCGCCGCGGACGGACCCCGACTCGCCGGTAGCGTGCTGCCCGTCACACGAGGTCACGGCAGGCGCCGGCACCCGGCGCCCGGGCCTCACACCAGGTCGCGGCTCTCCCGCCGGTCGTCGAGCTCCTTGAGCAGCGCCATCAGCTCGGAGCGCACGAAGTCGCGGGTGGCGACCTCGCCGAGGCCCTGCCGCAGCGCGGCGACCTCCCGGGTCAGGTACTCGGTGTCGGCGATGTTGCGGTCGCTGCGGGCGCGGTCCTGCTCCATGTTGACGCGGTCCCGGTCGTCCTGGCGGTTCTGCGCGAGCAGGATCAGCGGCGCCGCGTAGGAGGCCTGCAGCGAGAGCATCAGGGTCAGGAAGATGAAGGGGTACTCGTCGAAGCGGACGGTCGGCGGCAGCAGGGTGTTCCAGACCACCCAGGCGACGATGACGACGGACATCCAGACGATGAAGCGCCCGGTGCCCAGGAAGCGGGCGATCCGCTCGGAGAGCTTGCCGAAGGCCTCCGGGTCGTAGGTCGGCATCGGGATGAGGGCGCGGCGGCCGGTGCGCGGCTGGTCCAGCCGGCTGCGTCCGGCGGTGCCCTCGGGCCGCTGCGGGCGGACGCCCTCGCGGGCCCGCAGCTCGCGCAGCTGCCGCAGCTCCCGCAGCTCGCCCTGGATGCGCTGGCGGGGACTGTCGTCGCGGCGGCCCTTGCGGTCCTCCCGCTTGCGGTCATCCATGGACGGTCTCGCTCTCGGCCGCGTGCAGGGACGCCTCGCGCCAGTCGTCCGGCAGCAGGTGGTCCAGGACGTCGTCGACGGTGACCGCGCCGACCAGGTGGTCGGCCTCGTCCACGACCGGCGCGGCGACCAGGTTGTAGGCGGCCAGGTAGCTGGTGACCAGCGGCAGCGGGGTGTCCGGCGGCAGCGGGTCGAGGTCGTCGTCGACCAGCGAGCCGACCAGGGTGAACGGCGGCTCGCGCAGCAGCCGCTGGAAGTGCACCGTGCCCAGGTACTTGCCGGTCGGGGTCTCGTTCGGCGGACGGCAGACGTAGACCTGCGCGGCGAGGGCCGGCTTGTTCTCGGCGATCCGCACCCGGGCGAGCGCCTCGGCGACGGTCGCGTCCGGCTCCAGCACGATCGGCTCGGTCGTCATCAGACCGCCGGCGGTGTCCTCCTCGTAGGAGAGCAGGCGGCGCACCGAGGCCGCGTCCTCCGGCTCCATCAGCCGCAGCAGCCGCTCGGCGTCCTCCTCGGGGAGGTCGGAGAGCAGGTCGGCGGCGTCGTCCGGGTCCATCGCCTCCAGGACGTCCGCGGCCCGCTCCTCCTTGAGCTTGCCGATGATCTCGACCTGGTCGTCCTCGGGCAGCTCCTCCAGGACGTCGGCGAGCCGGTCGTCGTCGAGGGCGGCGGCGACCTCGGCCCGGCGCTTCGCCGACAGGTGGTGCATCACGTTGGCGAGGTCGGCCGGGCGGAGCTGCTCGAAGGTGGCGAGCAGGTTGGCGGCGCCCTGGCCCTCCTCGGTGAGGGAGAAGCCGGTGAGTTCGGACCAGTCGAGGGTGAGCGTCTCGCCGCGCGCCTTGCGCAGCCGGCCGACCCGGCCGACCTGCACGAAGACCTTGCGGATCTCCCACTCGCGCAGCCGGGCCTGCACCATGGCCACGTCGAGGACGGTGACCTCCTCGCCGGTCTTCGTCCGGACGACGGTGCGGTCCAGCAGTTCGGCGAGGACGAGGGTCTCGGAGGGGCGCTGCTCGAAGCGCCGCAGGTTGATCACGCCGGTGGCGAGCACCTGGCCGGACTCCAGGCTGGTCACCCGGGTCATCGGCAGGAAGATCCGCCGGCGGCCGATCACCTCGACCACCAGGCCGAGCACCCGGGGCGGGCGCCCGCCGATCCGCAGCGAGACGACCACGTCGCGGACGCGGCCCACCTGGTCGCCGTTGGGGTCGAAGACCGGGAGCCCGGAGAGGTGCGAGATGAAGACCCGGCTGCCTGCGCCTGCCATCGGCTCCCTCTCTCCGGACGGGGCCCGCGAGGTGCGGGCCGGTGCGCTGGTGACGGTGCGGCCGCGTAGGGCCTGCGGTCGCGGTACGGGTCGCGGTCCGTCGCGCCGTCGCCCGTACGACCGCGTCCGCACGGCTGCGCCCGGCGCGTCCTCCGGCGCCAAAGATACCTGCGGGAGTGGGCCGGAGCCCGCGGTGGCCCGCCGCAGCCCGGCGCGTCCGCCCCGCCCGGCGGTCCGCGGACCCCGTGGGCGGTCGGACCGGCCGGCCGTCGGCGCGTCAGCCCTTGCGGCGGCCCAGCAGCAGCTTGGGCAGGCCGGCCGGGATCGGGCGGCGGGTGGTGGCCCCGGTCGGCATCGGCACGGCCGCGTGGGAGCCGTCCGGCATGGCGCCGGGGCGCTCGGTGAGGGCGCCGGCGGGCTCCAGCCGGAGCACCCGGCACTCGCGGGCCCAGCGGTCGCCGATGGTGTCGGTGTCGGGGGCGTTGAGCCGCTTGGACTTGAGCTCCTCGACGGCGCCCTGCCAGGCCTCGCTCCGCGGGGCGAGCTCGGTGACGTCGGCGAGCCAGCCGGTGAGCCGTCCCCCCTTGTCCTTGCTGCGGACGGTCACCTCGGCCCGGCCGCCCGCGGCCAGCCCGTGCAGCGGCTGCTCGCCGCCGTCGCCGACCACCACCACGGCCCCGTCGTGCCAGGCGTGCCACAGCGCCCGGCCGTTCGGCACGCCCTCCGGGCGGACCCAGAGCAGTCCGGACTTCTTCGCCGCCTCCTCCAACAGGGCGCGGTCCAGGAAGTCCTCGGCGGGGGTCGTCGTACGCTCCATGGCCCACAGCGTACGGCCTGGCGGGCCGTCGGCCCGAGGCCGCTCGGCGCTTCGTCCCACCACCCGGGACGACAGCGCCGTCAGTGCATTTGAGGCCTTACCGTAGGACGGTCGCACCCGACCCGTTCGAAGGAGAGCCGTGCCCGCCCGGCCCGCCGCCACCGCCGCCCCCGCGGACCTCCGGCCCGCCGCCCCCGCACCGGGCCGGCCGGCGCTGCCGCAGGTCGACCTGATGCTGCTCGCCGTCTCCATCGCGGGCATCTCGCTCTCCGCCCCGCTGATCAGCGCCACCGCCGCGCCGCCGCTGGCCATCGCCTTCTGGCGCAACTTCATGTCGGTCGGCGTGCTCGGCCCGTACGCGCTGCTGCGGCACCGCGCCGAACTGCGCGGCATCGGGCGCCGGGCGCTGCTGCTCGCGGTCGCCGCCGGCGTGCTGCTCGCGGTGCACTTCGCGCTGTGGATGCCCAGCCTGCGGATGACCTCGGTGGCCTCGGCGACCGCGCTGGTCACCACCACCCCGCTGTGGACGATCCTGCTGTTGCGGCTGATGGGCGAGCGGGCGCCGCGGCCGGTGCGGATCGGCGTGGCGGTCGCCTTCGCGGGCGTGCTGGTGCTCACCGGCGTCGACCTGTCGCTCTCCCCGCGGGCCCTGCTCGGCGACGCGCTCGCGCTGGGCGCGGGGGCGGCGGCCGCGGGCTACGTGCTGCTCGGCGCCGAGGTCCGGCGGACCGTCAGCACCACCGCGTACACGCTGGTCTGCTACACCACCACGGCCACGGCGCTGTTCGGCGTCTGCCTGGTGGCGGGCTCCCCGCTGTCGGGCTGGCCGGCCGGGGTGTGGTGGCAGATCGTGCTGCTGATGGTGGCCGCCCAGCTGCTCGGGCACTCGCTGAGCAACCGGGTGGTCCGCACCCTGGGCCCCTCGGTCACCTCGACGGCGATCCTGCTGGAGACCCCGGGTGCGGCCCTGATCGCGGCCGTGTGGCTCGGCCAGTGGCCGCCGGTGGCCGCGTACCCGGCGGTCGGCCTGATCCTGCTCGGACTGGTGCTGGTCGCCCGGGGCGGCCGGAAGGGCGGCTGACGGGCCGCCCGGCGTGACCGGTCGTCAGAGCCACCCGTTGCGCCGGAACCCGCGGTACATGGCGATGCAGATCACCACGACGCTGCCCAGCACCATCGGATAGCCGTACTTGTGGTGCAGCTCGGGCATGTAGTCGAAGTTCATGCCGTAGATGCCGGTGATCATGGTCGGCACCGCGAAGATCGCCGCCCAGGCGGTGATCTTGCGCATGTCCTCGTTCTGCGCCACCGACACCTGCGCCAGGTTGGCCTGGAGCAGCGAGTTCAGCAGCTCGTCGAAGCCGTGCACCTGCTCGGTGACCCGGGCCAGGTGGTCGGCGACGTCCCGGAAGTACTTCTGGATGTCCGGGTCGATCAGTCGCTGGATCGGCTCGGAGAGCAGCTGCATCGGACGCAGCAGCGGCGCCACCGCCCGCTTGAACTCCAGCACCTCGCGCTTGAGCTGGTAGACCCGGCCGACGTCGGCGCCGCGGCCCGCCTTGCCGGCGAAGACGTCGAACTCGACCTCGTCCACGTCGGTCTGCAGCCGCTCGGCGACCAGCAGGTAGTTGTCGACCACGTGGTCGGCGATGGCGTGCAGCACCGCGGACGGGCCCTTGGCGAGCAGGCCGGAGCCGTCGGCGTCGCCCTCCAGCCGGCGCCGCAGCTCGCGCAGCGAACCGTGCCCGCCGTGCCGCACGGTGATGACGAAGTCCTGGCCGACGAAGACCATGAGCTCGCCCGTCTCCACGACCTCGCTGGTCGGCGTGAGCTGGTCGTGCTCGACGTAGCGGATCGTCTTGAAGACGGCGAACAGCACGTCGTCGTACCGCTCGACCTTGGGACGCTGGTGCGCGTGCACCGCGTCCTCGACGGCCAGCGGGTGCAGGCCGAAGCGCTGGGCGATGCCCTCGAACTCGGCCTCGGTGGGCTCGTGCAGGCCGATCCAGCTGAACGAGCCGGCGTCCTGCTGGCGGCACAGCTTGACCCGGGCCACGGCCTCGCGCGGGCTGCAGCTCTCGCCGACCCGCTTGCCGTCCTGGTAGACGGCGCAGTCGACCACGGCCGAAGGGGCGTGGCCCGGACGGAGGGTGTCGAAGGAGGTGTCGCGGCGGCGGTGCGGGCGGACGGCCGCACGCAGGTTGTTGATCATCGACATGGCAGGCTCCTGGGGCAGGAGCCGCCGCACGGCAGGCGGTGACGGCCGTGGTGCGACGGCGAGGAACACCGATGGACGCCCAGGTCGGACGGGGCTCACCAAGAAATCGCCAAAGAATCGGCAAGACTTCGGTTTGGGTGCCCCGGCCCCCGGGAAGGTGCTCTCCCGGCCGGGTGTGACGCCGCCTCAACTACCTCGTCAGGGGTGGGTGCGGCGGAGAAGGACAGGCCGGGCAGAGCTGCCGGTACTGCATGGTCGGCTGGTATCCACCGCAACCACCTCCTTCATGCCGCGGCCCCAAGGGTCAGCATCCCCGGTAGCCAGCCCCCCACACTAACAGTTGTCGGCGTGCCGCCGCTGGGGTGTGCGCGAAGCGACAACCCCCCGGGCGCTAAGGTCGCGTGCATGGCCCACGACTTCCCGCTGTTCGGCGACTTCTCCGATCCCTCCGGCGGCTCCGCGGAACTCACCCGCACGGCCGTGCTGGCGGCCGTCGAGGCGCGCCTGCTCACCACCTTCGGCGAGAGCAGCGGCCGGGCCTCGGTCACCTTCCTCGGCACCGAGCGGATCGAGGTGCTGCGCTTCGGCCCGGACGCCGAGGGGCTCGTCCGCTACGCCACCCTCGGCATGGCCGCGAGCCCGATGGCCGACCCCACCGCGGTGGTCGCCGACCCGGTGCGCGGCCCCCGCGCCGAGTTGGTGCTCACCGTCCGCGGAGGGCGCGACGACGTGCTCCGCGCGCTGGCCACCTTCGCCGCAACGCCGCAGGTCGAGGGCCTGGTGGTGGCTCCCGGCGGCTCCCTCGACCTGGGTGCCCCGCTGTGGGAGGGCGCGCCCTTCACCTCCGTCCTGGTGGCCGAGCCGGGCGGCCTCGTCGAGGACGTCGAACTCGCCGGACCGGCCGAGCCGGTGCGCTTCCTGCCGCTGCTCCCGATGACCCCGAACGAGGCCGGCCACAAGCGCGTGCACGGCGCCGCCGAGCTCCAGGAGCGGTGGCTGCGGCACGGCACCGACCTGCGCGACCCGAACCGGCGGGCCGTCCCGCTCGACTGACCGGGGGCCGTCCGACGGGCGGTCAGGTGGCCTGGTCGACGAAGGCGAACACGCCGTTCGCCACCAGTTGCACCGCGATCGCCGACAGCAGCAGGCCGGACAGGCGTGTGATGAGAACCACACCGCCGTCCTTGATGATGCGGATGATCACCAGCGAGAAACGCATCGTCAGCCACAGCACCACGTGGATCGCCACGATGGCCGCCCAGACCGCCGCGTACTGCGCGGCGCCGTCCGCCTTCTGCACCGCCAGGATCACCGCGACGATCGCGCCGGGCCCGGCCAGCAGCGGCGTCCCCAGCGGCACCAGCGCGACGTTGACCTCCTTGGTCTGGGTCGGCTCCTCGATCTTGCCGGTCAGCAGGTCCAGCGCGATGAGCAGCAGCAGGATGCCGCCGGAGACCTGCAGCGCCGGGATCGACACGTGCAGGTAGTCCAGGATCTGCCGGCCGAACAGCCCGAAGCAGGTGATCACCCCCAGCGCGACCAGCGCCGCCTGCCAGGCCATCCGTCGCTGCACCCGGTGCGCCCGCCCCGAGGTGAGCGCCAGGAAGATCGGGATGGTGCCCGGCGGGTCCATGATCACGAAGAGGGTCACGAAGAGCGACCCGAACACCCTGGCATCCATGGGTGAATTGTCCGGTTCCGGGGTGTCGTGCCCCCGGTTCGGCGCGCCTGACGGCGGGTCGGGCCGCCGGCCCCGGGGTGCCCGGGGTCAGCCGCGGATCGGTGCGGCCCCGGCGGCCTGGTCGACGAGCTGCTCGTAGGCGGCCGGGTCGGTGGTGTACTCGCCGAGCCGGACGGTCTTGCGGTGCCCGTGGTAGTCCGAGGAGCCGGTGGTGAACAGGCCGAGTTCGGCCGCCAGGCCGCGCAGGTGCTCCCGGGTCGGCCCGTCGTGGTCGGTGTGGTCGACCTCCAGGCCGCCCAGGCCCGCGGCGGTCAGGTCGGCGATCACCTCGTCGGAGACCGTCCGGCCGCGCTTGACCGCGCCCGGGTGCGCGAACACCGGGACGCCGCCCGCCGCCCGCACCAGCCGGACGGCGGTGACCGGGTCCGTCTCGTGCTTGCGGACGTCCGCCCGCCCGCCGTTGGCCAGCCACTCGGCGGTGAACGCGTCGGAGACCGTGGCCACCACGCCCGCCTCGACCAGGGCGCTGGCGATGTGCGGACGGCCCACCGAGCCCGCCCCGGCGATCCGCTCCACCTGCTCCCAGTCGATCGGCGCCCCGAGCTCGCGGCAGCGCTCGACGATCGCCCGCCCGCGCCGGAACCGGTCGGTGCGCACCAGCTCCCGCTCGGCGGCGAAGGCGGGCTCGGCGGGGTCGAACAGGTAGGCCAGCAGATGCATGCTGATGCCGTCGACGTGGCACGAGAGTTCGGCGCCCGGCACCAGGGTCAGACCGGTGCCCCGGACGGCCTCCGCGGCCTCGGCGTGCCCGGCGACCGTGTCGTGGTCGGTCAGGGCCACCACGTCCAGCCCGGCGGCGACGGCCGCGGCGACCAGCTCGGCCGGGCTGTCGGTGCCGTCGGAGGCGTTGCTGTGGGCGTGCAGGTCGATGCGCACGGGAGGGGCTCCAGGAGGCCGGTGGGGCGTGGTGGTGCGTGTTGCTGGCCCGGCCCAGCCTAGTGCGCCCGGCGGGCGCGCCGGGGGCCGGGCGGCGAACCGCGGACCGGCCCGACGGCCGGCCGCGTGGCCGCCCGTGCGTCAGCCCAGCAGTCGCGGGGTCAGCGCGCCGCAGGGCAGCAGGCCCAGCTCCGCGCCGGCGTCCCTCAGGTCGGTGAGGACGAGCTCGTCGTGCATCAGCAGCGCCGACTGCTCGGGCCAGGCGACCGCCCAGAGCCACAGACCGCGTGCCTCGCCGACGTACACCGCGCGGTCGACCGGGGCGTCGGGCACGTGGAACATCGGCGTCGGCCGGCCGGCCGCCATCAGCTTGGCGTCGGCCGGCTTGTAGAGCGAGACGCTCTCGCCCGGGTCCGGCCCGTCCAGGCCGGCGTAGCGGGCGCCGAGGCCCACGCCGAGCTCCTCCGCGACGAGCACCAGCTCGCCGAAGCCGCCCAGCGGGGCCGGGCCGGCGCAGGCGACCGCCGTCGCGCGGGCACCCGAGAGGTCGTCACCGACGTGCGCGATCCCGGTGAACAGCCAGCCGACCGGCAGCGGCCAGGGCAGCCAGACCGGCACCTGCGAGCGGGCCACCGCGACGTTCAGGGCCTCGACGCTGGGCGGCAGCACCGGCTGCATCGGGTGGACCGCACCGTGCTGGTCGCACTGCCAGGTGTCGGAGAAGAGCCCGGGGGCGCGGACCCGACCGGCGCACCTCGGGCAGCTGGGTTCGCCCCTCATAGCCGACAACGCTCCTCCCTCCGGACCGCCGCGTCAAGGACGATCACCCGTACGGGGTGCCTCGCGTCGGGGCGCTCGGCCCCGTTGGGAAATGTCCCGTCCCGGGCGGCGGCAAACACCACCCTGGTCGCACCGGGTGTCCGGGGGCGCACTGACGCCCCGTCGTCCCTGTTCGGGATGACGGGGCGTCAGCGGGTCTCGGAACGTCGGACGCGGCCGGTGCCCGTCCGGCTCCGCTCACACGTTCTTGCACGGCCGGATGTACAGGCGCTCGCCGGTCGCGGCGGCATCCTTCACGTACTGCCCGACGGTCTCGGCGTCGACGATCAGTCGATCGGTGGCGACACCGGAGGCGTCGTCCAGTCGGAGGATCTCGAAACGCATGGGCCTCTCCCTTCTCCGCCCCGTGGGTCGCGGCGGATGCGGCAGGCCGCCGACCACCCGGTCGTCGGCCGGCACCTGCTGGGTCTGTCGTCCGGCTGCTGCTCGCATCGTCCCCCCTCGCGCGCCGTGCGGCCTGTGCAGCCGAGGCGACATCGCCTCATGGGTTCACAGTCCCGCACCGCTGATTCCTGCTGGTTGCCCGTCCGTAAAGTCCCGGTTTCGGCGTATGCCGCAGTGAGGGGCAACCGGGCTCGTGGCGCAACGATTCCCGGACAGACTCAAATATTACCCGAACTAAACAATTTTGTCCCTGATTTTGCCCGCCGGGCGCGGCAGGGCCCGGCGGGCAGGGGGTCGGGCCGGGTCGGGCCCAGGTCTCAGGGGCCTGGGTCTCAGCCCCAGAAGGAGGCCAGCGCGGCGGCGGTCGCGGCGGGCTGCTCGGCGTTGGGGGAGTGCCCGGCGTCCGGCACCGCCGTGTACGGGGCGTCCAGGCGCCGGGCCATCGCCGCCTGCTCCTCGACCGGCCACGCGTAGTCGCGCACGCCCGACACCACCTGCACCGGCAGCGGCGCGGCGGCGAGCTCGGCGACCCGGTCCGGGGCCGCCACCAGATGGCCGCCCATCGCGGACAGCGCCTGCGGCACGTTCGCCACCCACCGGCGGTGCAGGAACCCGGCGATCTCCGGACGCGGCGCGGGACCGGCCCCGCTGCCCTCCTCCATCTGCTTCATGACCTGCCAGATCGCCTCCAGGTCCATCACCGGCAGGGCGTCCAGCAGCAGCTTGGTGCGGGCCGCCTCGGCCGGGTCGATGGCGCCCGGGCCGGTCGACAGCAGGGTCAGCGACCGCCACGGCAGCGGACCCCGGGCGTCCAGCACGGCCTCCCGCACCACCTGTCCGCCGAACGAGTGACCGAGCAGGTGCAGCGGCCCGTGGCCGCCGAGCTCCGCCGAGAGCGCCCGCACGTCCCGGGCCAGCTCCCCGATCCGGTACGCCTCCGGGTCGGCCGGGCCGCCGGTCTCGTACTGGCCGCGCTGGTCGACCGCCGCCACCCGGTACCCGGCCGCGGCCAGCGGCTCCAGCAACGCGATGAAGTCCTCCTTGCTGCCGGTGAACCCGGGCACCAGCAGGGCCGTGCCGCGCACCGGCCCCTCCGGCTCGGCCAGCAGCGCGGCGAACTCGCCGCGGGCCGTGGCCAGACGCAGCGCCCGGGCGCACCGGGGGAGGGCCAGGAACGGCGGAGTGCTCATCGCAAGGGGCTCCAGACGGGGCGGCGGATCTCGTCCTCCGAGCTTAGGCGCCGCCGCCACGGCGCCCCCGCCAGGGGCGCGGGGAACGGCGCGGACGGGAGGGCCGGGGCCGCACCCGTGCGCCGCACCGCCCCGGCCCCGTCGAGTACGGCGGCCCGAGCGTCGTGCCCGTTCGCCGGCCCCGGACATGCCCGAGGGCGGGCCCGTTCGAAACGGGCCCGCCCTCCGGTGCGTCGTGTCAGCTCTCCTGCACGGCCTCGGCGGCAGCCGCCGGGCGGCGGGTGCGCGTACGGCGGCGCGGCGCGGCCTCGCCCTCCGCGGTCGCCTCGGCAGCGGCCTCGGTGCCCGCCTCCGCGGCAGCAGCCGGAGCCGCGGCCTTGCGGGTCCGCCGACGCGGGGCCGGGGTGGTCGCCACGGGTCCGCCGTCGGTCGCCTCGGCAGCGGCGTCCTCGACCGCCGGCTTGGCGGCCGCGGCACGGGTCCGCCGGCGGGGTGCCGGCACGGTCTCGGCGGCCTGCTGGGCCGGAACCTCGACGGTCGCGGTCGCGACGGCGCCCTCCGCCGGAGCCGTGACCGCGGCGGCCTCGCCGGCACCGCTGCGGGTGCGGCGGCGACGGCGGCGCGGGGCCGCATCGGTGTCGCCCTCGCCGTTCGCGACGGGGGCGGGAGCGGCGGTCTCGGCCGTGACGGCCTCGGCGGCCGCCTCGACGGCAGCACCGGCCCCGCCGCGGGTGCGGCGGCGCTCACGGGGGCGGCGGGCCGGCTTCTCGGCCGGCTCGGCGGTCTCGGCGGCGGCCGCACGGCCACCGCGGCCGCGCGAGCGGGCGCCGCGGCCGCCGGTCTCGCCGAGGTCCTCGACCTCCTCCGCGTCCAGGCCGGCGCGGGTGCGCTCGGAACGCGGCAGGACGCCCTTGGTGCCGGGGGCGATGCGGAGCAGCTCGTACAGGTGGGCCGAGGTGGAGTAGGTCTCCTCCGGCTCGTTGAACGGCAGGTCCAGCGCCTTGTTGATCAGCTGCCAGCGCGGGATGTCGTCCCAGTCGACCAGGGTGACCGCGGTGCCGGAGGCGCCGGCCCGGCCGGTGCGGCCGATGCGGTGCAGGTAGGTCTTCTCGTCGTCGGTGCACTGGTAGTTGATGACGTGGGTGACGCCCTCGACGTCGATGCCGCGGGCGGCGACGTCGGTGCAGACCAGCACGTCGACCTTGCCGTTGCGGAAGGCCCGCAGCGCCTGCTCGCGGGCGCCCTGGCCCAGGTCGCCGTGGACGGCGCCGGCGGCGAAGCCCCGCTTGGTCAGCTGCTCGGCGACGTCGGCGGCGGTGCGCTTGGTGCGGCAGAAGATCATGGCCAGCCCGCGGCCGTCGGCCTGCAGGATGCGCGAGACCAGCTCGACCTTGTCGAGCGAGTGGGCGCGGAAGATGTGCTGCTCGATGTTGGCGACGGTGGCACCGGTGTCGTCCGGCGCGGCCGCGCGGATGTGGGTCGGCTGGCTCATGTACCGGCGGGCGAGGCTGATCACCTGGCCCGGCATGGTGGCGGAGAACAGCAGGGTCTGCCGCTTGGCCGGCAGCATGGTGATGATCTTCTCGACGTCCGGGAGGAAGCCCAGGTCGAGCATCTCGTCGGCCTCGTCGAGGACCAGGGCGCGGACCTTGGAGAGGTCCAGCTTGCGCTGGCCGGCCAGGTCGAGCAGGCGGCCTGGGGTGCCGACGACGATGTCGACGCCCTTCTGCAGCGCCTCGACCTGCGGCTCGTAGGCGCGGCCGCCGTACACGGCGAGGACGCGGACGTCGCGGACCTTGCCGGCGGTCTGCAGGTCGTTGGTGACCTGGGTGCACAGCTCGCGGGTGGGCACCACGATGAGGGCCTGCGGGCTCTCGGACAGGTCGTCCTCGGTGGCGCGGCCGGCGTCCACGTCGGCGCGCACGACGACCCGCTCGATGAGCGGGAGGCCGAAGCCGAGGGTCTTGCCGGTGCCCGTCTTCGCCTGGCCGATGACGTCGTGGCCGGTCAGCGCGACCGGCAGGGTCATCTCCTGGATCGGGAAGGGGTGGACGATGCCGACGGACTCGAGGGCCTCGGCGGTCTCCGGGAGGATGCCCAGGTCCCGGAAGGTGGTCTTGGGGGTCTCGGTGGTGGACAGGGTGCTGCCTCTTCCATGGTGGGGGCCGAGGGCGAGTCAGGTGCAGCGGGCGGCCCCGCGCGTTCGGGCCTCGGGCCCGTCACTGCGTGGGTCGCACAACCGCGCCCGCCCCTGGGCGGCCGGCCGGCGCCCCGTCGCGGGGCGTCGTCGGCGGCGCCGGGGAGGATTCCCGTGAGGGGCTGGCGCGGGACCTGCGCCGGGCGGCGCGGTCCGCGGCGGCCCTCGCTCGGCCACTGATGCGGTGCCTGGGCCCGAAGTCCGGGCCAAGGTCGGAGCCGATCGGCTCTCCGACCGGGCATCCGCGTACGTGAGTGCCGGGTGCGTGTCGGTGCTGTGCACGTCTGCGCGGCCTGCCACCAGTGGCGGGCCGCGCGATCACACCAGGCCTCACTACCACCATACAGGGGCGCGACGACTCGAACACGTGACGCGCCTTACTCCGTTCCCGACCGGCCCGGCTAGGGTGGCGAGCCATGGAGTCTCAGGAATCTGGCGATGTCACCTCGATCGGCGCGACCACCTCGATCGGCGACTGGGCGTCCTGCTCGGCCGACCCGGGCTACCGGGCCGCGGTGCTCGACCTGCTCGGCGCGCTGGCGTACGGCGAGCTGAGCGCGTTCGAGCGGCTGGCGGAGGACGCGAAGTTCGCGCCCGGCCTGGTCGACAAGGCCGCGCTGGCCCGGATGGCGTCCGCCGAGTTCCAGCACTACCAGCAGCTGCACGACCGGCTGGCCGAGGTCGGGGCGGACCCGACCGAGGTGATGACCCCGTTCGTCGAGCCGTTGGAGGCCTTCCACCGGCTGACCGCCCCCTCCGACTGGCTGGAGGGCCTGGTCAAGGCGTACGTCGGCGACGCGATCGCCACCGACTTCTACCGCGAGGTCGCCGTCCGGCTGGACGACGACACCCGGGACCTCGTGCTGAAGGTGATGGCCGACACCGGGCACGCCGAGTTCGCGGTCGAGCGGGTGCGGCAGGCCATCGAGGAGGACCCGCGGGTCGGCGGGCGGCTGGCGCTGTGGGGCCGGCGGCTGATGGGCGAGGCGCTCAGCCAGGCCCAGCGGGTGGTGGCGGAGCGCGACGCGCTGTCGAACCTGCTGGTCGGCGGGTCGGGCGTGGAGGGCTTCGACCTGGTCGAGGTCGGCAAGATGTTCACCAGGATCACCGAGGCCCACACCCGGCGGATGGCGGCCCTCGGCCTCGCGTCCTAGGACGTTTCTTCGAAGACGTCGGATGCCACACGGGGGCGCGTGGGGCACCTCCCGGCCGAAGGCCGGGGGAGAACTGCACAGTCCGGGAGGGGTTGCTCCTGACGAATCCGGCGCGCCCCTGGTCCGGACGGTGGCCCGCATCCGAATCGCGCAGTTCCTCCGCCCCTTGTGGTGCACCCCTGGCCTTCGGACCCGCGCCTCAGGTTTCCCCGCCGGGGCCCCCGTCGGGTGTCCGGCGGTGCCTTCAGGCCGGCCGGTGCCGGCCGGGGTGCCGGCCGCCGGTCCGGTCGACCAGGTCGGGCCGGGCCAGGACGGAGACCAGCAGCACCGAGCAGACCGCGCTGAGGGCCAACGAGACGCCGGGCGCCTGCTCGTTCAGCGTGAAGCGGGCGATCAGCCCGGCGAGCAGGGCCGAGACCACGGCGGTCGAGACCGTCAGGGTGCGGACCGCCGGGAAGTACTCGGGCAGCAGGAGCAAGGCGCCGGCCCCCACTGCCAGGCCGATGAGCGCGTAGGCGATCGTCTCCACCAGCACGGGCGGCCTCCCGGGGTCGTACGGCGTGTGCCTGACCCGGCCCATACCCGGGGCCGCCGGTGCGTACGCGCTCGGCGGGCGATCTCCCCCGCTCGGCCCCGGCCCGCGCCCGCCCCGGCCCCACCGCGAGGCCCGGGAACGGCGAAGCGCCCCGTCCTCGGGAGGAGGACGGGGCGCTGGTGGCCCTGCGGGCAGGGCCTCGGGCTCAGAGCGTGCCGAAGCCGACCTTGCGGACGCTGGGCTCGCCGATCTCCACGTACGCCAGGCGCTCGGCCGGGACGATCACGCGGCGGCCGTGCTCGTCGGCCAGCACCAGCAGCTTGGAGGTGCCCTCCAGCGCCTTGGCGATGGCACCCTCGACCTCGTCGGCAGTCTGCGGGCTCTCGAGAACGATCTCTCGGGGCGCGTTCTGCACGCCGATCTTGACCTCCACGGCTTCCGTCCCTCCGGGTTGCAGCCATCCACGCGCGTTGTTCGAACATGCGTCCGAGATCGCCGCGCCGTACGGCTTCACCTTAGAGCACCGGCCCGGCCGTGCGGCGAAGGTCGTGGGATCGCTACTCGGCGCCCGCCGGGCGCTCGCCCGTCTCGGGGTGCATCGGGAAGCCCTTCAGGCCGCGCCAGGCCAGGCTGGCGACCAGCCGGACGGCCTCGTCGCGCGGGATCTCCCGGCCCTGCGACAGCCAGTAGCGCGCGGTGATCTGCGCAAGCCCGCAGACGCCGGCGGCCAGCAGCTTGGCCTCGGCCTCCGGCAGGTCGGTGTCCTCCGCGATGACCTTGCTGACCAGCGTCGCGCTCAGGTCGGAGGCGCGCTCCACCCGCTCGCGGACGGCCGGCTCGTTGGTCAGGTCCGACTCGAAGACCAGCCGGAACGCGCCCGACTCGCTGGAGACGTAGTGGAAGTACGCCTCCATCGTGGCGGCGACGCGGTGCTTGTTGTCGCTGGTCGCCTCGAGCGCGGTGCGGGTGGCGTCGACGAGGGCGTCGCAGTGCTTGTCCAGCAGCGCGAGGTAGAGCTCCAGCTTGCCCGGGAAGTGCTGGTACAGCACCGGCTTGCTGACGCCGGCCCGGTCGGCGATGTCGTCCATCGCGGCGGCGTGGTAGCCCTGCGCGACGAACACCTCCTGAGCGGCTCCGAGCAGCTGTTCACGGCGGGCGCTTCGCGGCAGTCGGGCACCGCGCGGACGCTCCTGCGCCTCCTGGATGGCCGTCACGGCGGTCCTCACTTCACGATCTGGGCGTCTCCGGCAGGCCCCGAGTCTACTTTTCGGTAACCGGATCTGCGCCTGGGAAAGCCGAGTAAAGCGCAGAAATCGACTTGTCGGGAGCCCACAATACGACCCGCGTGCGCCCCGTCCACAGGGTGAGACGGGCCGGGGTACTGGGGAAACGGCACCTGCGCTCACTACGATCGTCCTCCATGAGCGCTGATCAGCAGGTGCAGAGCGAGCCCGGGCCCCACCGCACGGTCGAGGTGCCGGGCGCGGTGCTCGCGGTCGGACCGCGCGTCCCCGCGGCGGACGGCCTGCCGCCCGCGCTCTTCGTGCACGGCCTCGGCGGTTCCGCCGACAACTGGTCCGACCTCATGGCCGAACTGGCCGACGAGGTCTCCGGAGAGGCGATCGACCTCCCCGGCTTCGGCTGGTCGGCACCGCCGCAGGACGGCAACCTCACCCTCAGCGGCCACGTCCGCGCGGTGATCGGCTACCTGGAGAAGACCGCCCGCGGGCCCGTGCACCTGTTCGGCAACTCGCTGGGCGGCGCCGTCTCCGTCCGGCTCGCCGCGCTCCGCCCCGACCTGGTGCGCAGCCTCACCCTGATCTCCCCGGCCCTGCCCGAGCTGCCCCCGCAGCTCAGCGCCTGGCCGACCGCCGCGCTCGCCGTCCCCGGCGTCCCCGCGCTGCTGCGCCGCCGGGCCGCCACCCACGGCAAGAACGCCGAGCAGGCCACCGACGAACTGCTGCGCCTGGTCTACGCCGACGTCGACGGGATCCCCGCCGACCGCCGGGACCGCGCGGTCACCGAGTACCGGCGCCGCCTCGGGCTGCCGTACGCGCTGCAGGCCAGCATCGGCTCGGCCCGCGGCATCGTCTCGGCCTACACCGAGCGCGGCGAGCAGTCGCTCTGGCGGCAGGCCGCCCACGTCAAGGCGCCGGTGCTGCTGGTGTACGGGATGAAGGACAAGCTGGTCTCGTACCGCTCCGCGAAGCGGGCCTGCGAGGCCTTCCCCGACGCCCGCCTGCTGGTGCTGCCCGACTCCGGGCACGTCGCGATGATGGAGCACCCCGCGCAGGTCGCCCGGGCCGTCCGGGAGTTGCTCGCCGAGGCCTGACGGCCGCGGTCCCCGGCGACCACCGGGGACCCCGACGACCTCCGGACTCCGGCCGGCCCGGGGGGCCCGTCGCGCGCGGGCGCGCGGTTCCGAACGCCCCGCACAACGCGCCGGGCGGCGACAGGTCACGGCCTTTCACTCAATCAGGTGGCATGGCGGCGGGCACTCCTGGAGTTGTCGGCGATCCGCTCTACCTTCGTGCTGTCGGACCGAACAGGTGTGGGGGAGAGGCGCCGGCGCCGGGCCCCGAGCGGCCCGCCACCGGCCGCACGGCGGGCCGGGTGTGCCGCAGCCGACTTTCCGAGCATTGCCGTCACCGGGTGACCAGGCTCCCTGTCCCGTCGTCGAATTCCAGGTCCATCGCACCGTTCCGGAGGTCGTCGTGCGCATCGCTCTGCTCACCGAGGGCAACCTCTCCGTCGCCCAGCGCACAGGGGGCGGCTGGTGCGGCCGGCTCGCCGGCGCGCTGGCCGAGCACGAGTTCCAGCTCTACCTGCTCGGCTCCGGGGGCGGTGCCGACTTCGCCGGCGCGCCCCCGCGCGGCCTGCTCGCCGTCCACGAGCTGCCGATATGGGGCCGCCGCCCGGCGGGCAGACGCCCCGCCGCGCACCGCCGCCGCTGCTACGCCACCGCCTACGAGGACCTCGTCCGCTCCCTGGTCCACCCCGACGAGCGGGCCCGCTTCGGCCCCGCGCTCTACCGCCTCGCCGAACTCGCCCGGGAGGACGGCGCGTTGCCCGCCTTCCTCGGCTCCGGCCGGGCCCACCGCACCCTGGAGCGGGTCTGGCGGGCCCCCGGCGCCGAGACCGCCGCCGGCCAGCCGCTGGTCCGCGACGTCCTGGTCGCCGGCGACCTGCTGGAGCAGCTGCTCCGCCCGCTCTCCGCCCCCTGGTACGGCACCGGGCCGAGCGGCCTCGGCTCCGCCGACCTCTGCCACGTCGCCGGCGGCGGCCCCGCCGTCCTGCCCGCCCTGGTCGCCAAGCACCTGCACGGGGTGCCCTTCGTGCTCACCGAGCACGGCCTGCACCTGCGCGAGCAGTACCGTGGCTACCGCACCGCCCCGTACCGCTGGCCGGTGCGCGCCCTGCTGCTCGCCTTCTTCCGGCAGCTCACCGCCGAGACCTCCCGGCAGGCCGCCGTCCTCACCCCCGGCAGCGGCTACGACCGGCGCTGGCAGGAACGCTGCGGCGCCGACCCGGAGCGCATCCGGGTCGTCCACGAGTCGACCCCCGAGGCCGGCCGCGAGCCGGCCGGCGCCGAGCCCGAACGCCCCACCCTGGTCTGGGCGGGCGCCCTGGAGCCCGGCCGCGACCCGGAGCTGATGCTGCACGCCTTCGCCCGCGTCCGCGCCGAACTGCCCACGGCCCGGCTGCGGATGTACGGCGAGGAGGCCGCGCCCGGTTACCTGGCGCACTGCCGCGCCATCGCCCGCCGCCTCGGCGTCCACGCCGCGGTCGACTTCGCCGGCCGGCCGCCCGCCACCGCCGACGCCTGGGCGGCCGGCAGCGCCGTCGTCTTCACCGCGCTGTCCCAGCGCAGCCCCCGGCTGCTCGCCGACGCCATGCTCAGCGGCCGCGCGGTGATCGCCACCGAGGTCGGGATCGTCCCCGAGGTGCTCGGCCCGGCCGGGCTGGTCGTCCCGCCGCGCAGTCCGCGCGCCCTCGCCGACGCCTGCCTCGCGCTGCTCGGGGACGAGGAGCGGCGCGCCCGGCTCGGCCTCGCCGGTCGGCTGCGCGCCCAGGAGCGCTTCGCCCTGGAGCCGGAGGCCGCGGCCTTCCGCGAGATCTACCTGGAAGTGGTCTCCCGCTGGCCGGCCTTCCCGGCCGCCGCCGAGCGGATGCGGCCCTTCGCCCGCCCGGCCGAGTACTGGGTCGCCGGGGCGCCGGTGCCCGCCCCGCAGGCCCGCCGGGAGGCCCCGGCGGCGCCGGAGAGCGGCCCGTCCGGGGCCGCGGACGCCGCCGCGCCGGACGGTCCGGCCCCGGACGGCGGCCGGGCCGAACCCGGCGCGCTCGCGGAGGCGAGCCGATGAGCCGCCCCGGCCGCCCGCCGGCACCCCCCGACACCCGCCCCGGCGACCCCGTCCGGGCCCTGATGGCCGAGCACCGCCGGCTCTGCGAACAGGCCGTCGACCCGCTGGACATCGCCGCCGGCCTGGAGGACGCCGGGCTCTCCGACGGCGCCGCGGCCCGCTACCGGCACGCCGACCTCTTCGCGCTCGCCGAGGAGATGCACGCCCGGGTGGAGCGCCGTCCCGAGCCGCCCGCCCCGGCCGCGCCCGCCGCGCCCTGGGCCCCGGACGCCGCCCGGGCACTCGGCACCGCCGCCCTGCACCTGCCGGCGGCCGGGATGCTGGCCGCGGTGCCCTGGCTGTCCCAGGTGGTCGGGCCGGTCGCGGCCGTCCCCGCGGCGCTGCTCGCGGTCGGCTGGCTCACCCTGGCCGCGCCGTCCACGGGTCCGGTGGCCCGGGCGGGCTACGGCCTGGGCGCCGGACTGCTGATGGCGCCCGCCGCCGCCGGCGGGCTCGGCCCGGCCGCCGTGCTCGCGCTCGCCGCCGGCGCCGCCGACCTCGCCTCCCGGCGGCTGCGCGACGCGGCCCGCCGGCACCTCGCCTCCGCGCCGACGCTGGCCGAGTACCGGGCCCGGATGCGGCCGCTGCTGCCGGTCGCGGCCGTCGTCCAGCTCGCCGTTGCGGGTACGGCCGCCGCCGTGCTGCCCCTCGCCGCGGACGTGCCGGCCGCCGCCGGGCCGGTGCAGGCCCTGCTGGCCGTTCTGCTGCTGCTCGCCGCGGTGCTGCTGCGCAGCGGCCGGACGGTGGTGGCGGTGGCCGCCCCGGCCGCGGTCGGCGCCGTGCTGGCGCTGCTCGCGGCCGCCGGGCCGGTGCCGCCGCCGGTGGTGTGCGTCGCGGCGACGGCGCTGCTGGCGCCGTACACCTGGCTGGTCCTCGCCGATCCGAGGACCGGCTGCACGGAGTCCTCGGGCGGCCCGCCGGAGGACTGACGGGCCGCCACCCACGCAATCCGTACGCATTCCGTAGTCCCGCCCGGCCCCGCGGCCGGGCCTCGTGGAAGGACACCCCCGATGAGGGTGCTGCTGCTGGGCGCCGACGGCTTCATCGGCCGCCGGGTCGCCGACCGCCTGCTCACCGAGCCCGACCTGCAGGTCACCGTGCTCGGCCGGCGGGACTCGGCCGACATCCGGTTCGACCTGACCGCGGGCAGCCCGGGTGCGCTGTCCCGGTTCCTGGACGCGGTCGCCCCGCAGGTGGTGATCAACTGCGCGGGCGCCACCTACGGCAGCTCGCGGACGCTGATCCGCTCCAACACCCTGGCGGTGGCCACCGTCTGCGAGGCGATCCGGCGCAGCCGCGAGCCCGCCCGGCTGGTGCACATCGGCTCGGCCGCCGAGTACGGGCCCATGCAGCCGGGCGCGCCGATCGGCGAGGGCACCGAGCCCCGGCCGGTCGGGCCGTACGGGGTGTCCAAGCTGGCCGGCACCGAGCTGGTGCTGGCCTCCGGGCTGGACGCCGCGGTGCTGCGGGTCTTCGACGTGGTGGGCCCGGGCGCGCCGCCGGCCTCGCTGTTCGGACGGCTGGCGGACGGCCTGCGGCGGGCGCTCGTCCACGACGAGCTGCAGGTGCGGATGCCGGACCTGTCCGGATACCGGGATTTCGTCGACGTCCGGGACGTCGCGCGGGCCGTCCAGGCGGCCGCGGTCTCGGCGGCCACCGGGGTGATCAACATCGGCAGCGGGCACGCGGTGCGGGCCCGGGACGCGGCGCACCTGCTCGTCCGGGCCTCGGGCTTCGAGGGGATCGTGGCCGAGGACGGCCGGCCGGCGCTGGTGCCGAGCCAGGGCGGGGAACACCACCGGGTGGGCGAGCCGCGGCCACTGCCGGAGCCGGTGCCGTGGCGTCAGGCGGACGTCCGGACGGCGCGCGACCGTCTCGGATGGCGGACGCAGGTGCCGCTGGAGGAGTCCCTGGGCGACGTCTGGCTGGAAACCGCCTGTCGGGTCTGAACCCTCCGAGGGCCACCGGATGCCGTGTGACCAGCGGCATCGCGGGAGAGCGGGGCAGTCTCGGCATCCGGTGTCGGCCATCTCACATGACGGACCTGCTGTCTCGGAATAGCAGTGGCACGTGACACTGTTGGCACAGCAAAGCCTTATGAACTGACGACCATCGGAGTCCCCGTGTCGCTGCCACCCCTGGTCGAGCCGGCCGCCGAGCTCACCGTCGACGAGGTCCGCCGGTACTCCCGCCACCTGATCATCCCCGACGTGGGCATGGACGGGCAGAAGCGGCTGAAGAACGCCAAGGTGCTCTGCGTCGGCGCGGGCGGCCTCGGTTCGCCCGCCCTGATGTACCTGGCCGCGGCGGGTGTCGGCACCCTCGGCATCGTCGAGTTCGACACGGTGGACGAGTCGAACCTGCAGCGCCAGATCATCCACGGCCAGTCCGACGTGGGCCGCTCCAAGGCCGAGTCCGCCCGTGACTCGGTCAAGGAGATCAACCCCTACGTCGACGTGATCCTGCACGAGGACCGGCTCGACAACTCCAACGTCATGGAGATCTTCTCCGGCTACGACCTGATCGTGGACGGCACCGACAACTTCGCCACCCGCTACCTGGTGAACGACGCCGCGGTGCTGCTCGGCAAGCCGTACGTCTGGGGCTCGATCTACCGCTTCGACGGCCAGGCCAGCGTGTTCTGGGCCGAGCACGGCCCCTGCTACCGCTGCCTCTACCCGGAGGCCCCGCCGCCGGGCATGGTCCCCTCCTGCGCCGAGGGCGGCGTGCTGGGCGTGCTCTGCGCCTCGATCGGCTCGATCCAGGTCACCGAGGCCATCAAGCTGCTCGCCGGTGTCGGCGAGCCGCTGGTCGGCCGGCTGATGATCTACGACGCCCTGGAGATGCAGTACCGCTCGGTGAAGGTCCGCAAGGACCCGAACTGTGCGCTCTGCGGCGACGACCCGACCGTCACCGAACTGATCGACTACGAGGCCTTCTGCGGCGTCGTGTCGGAGGAGGCCCAGGCGGCGGCCGCGGGCTCCACCATCACCTCCAAGCAGCTCAAGGAGTGGCTGGACGACGAGGAGAACATCTTCCTGGTCGACGTCCGCGAGCCCAACGAGTACGAGATCGTCAACATCCCCGGCGCGACGCTGATCCCCAAGGGCGAGTTCCTGATGGGCACCGCGCTGGAGCGGATGCCGCAGGACAAGAAGATCGTGCTGCACTGCAAGACGGGCGTCCGCTCGGCCGAGGTGCTGGCCGTCCTCAAGTCGGCGGGCTTCTCCGACGCCGTCCACCTGGGCGGCGGCGTGATCGGCTGGGTCAACCAGATCGAGCCCGAGAAGCCGGTCTACTAGATGAATGATGCGAAGGGTTAGTGGTCATAGGCGGTCAGCGAGCGCATGACGGGCTGGCCGGTGCGGTCGTTGTGCCAGATTGCACAGGTCA